>JAUZFY010000184.1 GCA_030840185.1 Microbacteriaceae bacterium
CATCGGACATCTGCTGCTCGGGATGCGCGTCGTTCCGGTAGCAGGCGGATGGATCGGACCGTGGCGACCGATCGTGCGCACCTTGCTCTTGAGCATCATCATTCCCGCGGTCATCTGGGACCGGGACAAGCGGGGAATGCACGACCGGGCAGCCGGAACGGTCCTCGTTCGGCGCTAGGGTCCAGCTGACGCTAGGGTCCAGCTGACGCCAGGGTCCAGCCGCACCGTACCCAGCCAGCCGGTTCTAAAACGGGGGCTTAGCGTGGGCGCGGTGCCCGGGCCTTCGTCGGGTCGATGCCCTTCGGAATGGGCAGCTGGTTCTTGCCGAGGGAGCTGAGGCGATTGCTCACGGCATAGACCTCCGCCTTATTCAGCGACCGCTTGAAGCGAGCCATGCGCCCTGGGAGCTTGTGAAGTGGCACGGAATCGGGATCCGGTCCAACCTGGAGGAAGTTGACCGTCACGTTGGGGAGGATTCGGGTGACCCGGCGTCGCTCCTCTTCGAGCATTCGCTGGGTGCGCGACCGCGGTCCCTCGGCGATGAGCACGACGCCGCCGGTGCCAACGGCGCGGTACACCGCATCCTGGGTCTTGGGACTTACTGCGACCGGCATTTCGCTTGCCGTCCACCCTCGACGAAGCGAGCTCTTCAAGACAGCGCCAACCGCGCCGGGTTGACCCTCGATCTGTGAATACGCGGCCCGCTCAGCAAGGCGGCCAAGCACGATGAGAAAGAGTAGTACGCCGCCGAGCACGCCGGCGACGATCCAGAGCACCAGCCCGAACGGGTTGTCCGGCCCGGACAGGATGAAGCCGGCGACGATGCCGACGAGAACCGGCGCGAGGAACGCGACGAGGAACCACCAGATCGCGTTGGAGTCGTGGCGCCGGGTCATCTGGAAGACCTGGTACATCTGCTTCAGTCGACCGGGCTCTTTCGCCGGCTGGGGAGCCGAGTTTTGGGTGCGTGCCATGTGACAAGGATACGGGTTGGGACGGTCGCGCGCGGCGCGAGCTCCCCATCAGAGGCGGTCGACAGCCGGGAGACCGCGCCTCTCCTTCACCGGCCGAGTGGGACTGGCTGGTTCGACGCTTTTCGCCGCGCGCCGACGGCGGTTGGTGCTGGCGCCGACACTCGTGAGATGGAACAGGTTGGCGGGTATCGGCTCGTGCGGAGACTGGGCTCCGGGGTGCGTGCCGACATTCATCTCGGCCACGCCGGCAGCGCGGACCCGCCGAACGAGGAACGGGTGGCCGCGATCAAGGTGTTTCGGGCCGGGGCCACCGCAGACAGCATCGAGACCGAGATCGCAGCCCTGACCCGGTCGCAGTCCCGACACCTGCTCGAACTGCGGGATCTCGCGCTCGCCCCGGACGGCAAGCCGTGTCTCATCCTTCCGCGCCTCGGCTCCGGCTCGCTCGGTCGGGTTCTCGCCCGGCGCCATGTCATTTCGGCGGGGGAGGCGGTGACCATTCTCGTTCCCATCGTCACGGCCGTTGCCGAGCTGCATCGAGTCGGCGTTGCGCACGGCGCCGTCAACGCCGGGTCGGTGCTCTTCGACTCTCGCGGTGCTCCCGTTCTTGCCCGGTTCGGGGCGGCAATCATCGTTGGCGATCGACCCGGTTCCGAAGACGGGCGATCTCTGACCCCGGCCGCTGAGGAGGAGAACGGATGGCTCGCCGAGGACCGCCGCTCGCTTCGAGCCCTGATCGCGACCGTGCTCGACCGGATCGGCGACTCGACCGACGCTGCACTTGCCCGAAGCGGCGGCCTCAAGCGCCCGGATCGGTTCCCGCGCGACCTGGCTGCGCACGACGGGCGCCCGCTAGAAGGACTCCCGCTAGACCGGCGCCCGTTAGATACCGGGGCACGGGACGAGGTCGTCGCCGCCCTGTTCGACCTCGCACCGGCCGCCGCCATCCGCTTTGACGACTCCCCGCGCGACGAGGCACCGCCCATGCCGATTCCCGCGCGGCTGGGCCCGGCCGAGCCGCCGCCGGCCGAACCGACACGGGTCGACCCGTTGGGTGTCGACTCGTTGGGTGTCGAGCCGTTGGGTGTCGCGCTGACACCGGGCGCGACCTCGGCCGCAGATGAAACGGGGCGTGACAAGCCGCGGCAGGGTGCCGCCCGTCCGGTCGGTCCCGGTGGGTTGGCCGCGCTCCGGCTTCGGGATCTGACCGAACGGGCAACGGGAACCGGACTCGATGAGAACCCGCTTGGCGCTTTGCGCACCGGATTCATTCGATCAATCCGCACGGTGCGCCGCCCGGTCTGGATTGCCGGTGGAGCGGGTCTCTGCGCCCTGGTCCTGGCGCTAACTGTGGTCCCCTCGGCGTTGCCAGCAGAACCGAGCGCGTCGGAATCGCGGACCGCAGGCGCAGCGTCCCCAGCGACATCCGCACCGCCGTCCGCAGCGTCGCCGCCAGCACCGTTGCCAGGCTCGACGAGCGCGAAAGGTACGACAGACACGACG
Source organism: Microbacteriaceae bacterium (assembly GCA_030840185.1). Classification (GTDB taxonomy): domain Bacteria; phylum Actinomycetota; class Actinomycetes; order Actinomycetales; family Microbacteriaceae; genus Lacisediminihabitans. The sequence continues at coordinate 2,478 of JAUZFY010000184.1, forward strand.
AAGACGGGGCCTGCGAAAAGGTCCCCGACAGACGACTCCGGCGCGGGCGGGGATGATCCCGCGACCGCGGCGGTCGCTCTCATCGCAACCCGCCGAGCGTGCTTGGAGCAGCGGTCGGCGTCATGTCTCGACCGCGTCGATCAGAAGGATTCTGCGGTGATGGATGCCGATTTACACCTGCTGCGTACGCTCTCCGCGCGGGCGGACATTCCGACCGAGGCCTCGCTCGCGGGGATGGTTCCCGGACTGGTGCAGCGCCTCGGTGACACGGCGATAGTGCAATTCGGCTCCGGCGACGGCATCGAGCGCCGGCCGGAAACGAATCCGGCCTCGCTTCTGCTGATCAGAAGTGAGGCCGGATGGCGAATCAGGGATCTGACATTCGGCTAGCCGATGATGCCGACCGGATGACTCAGATGCCGAGGTTCGCGGCGAAGTCGCCGCCCTCCAACCGGTTCTTGACCGCGACGAGGAACCGGGCGGCGTCCGCGCCGTCGACGATGCGGTGATCGTACGAGAGGGCGAGGTAGACCGTCGAGCGGATCGCGATCGCATCTAGGCCGCCGTTGGTGACTACAACCGGCTTCTTCGCGACGATGCCGGTGCCGAGGATGGCGGACTGCGGAAGGAAGACGATCGGGGTGTCGAACAGGGCGCCGCGCGATCCGGTGTTGGTGAGCGTGAAGGTGCCGCCCGCTAGCTCGTCAGGCTTCAGCTTGTTGTCGCGAGTGCGAGCGGCGAGGTCGGCAATCTGGGTCGCGATGCCGGCGAGATCGAGCGATCCGGCGTCCCGGATGACCGGGGTGAGCAGGCCGCGCTCGGTGTCGACCGCGATCGAGATGTTCTCCTGGGCCGGGTAGACGATGGTGTCACCGTCGATGGTCGCGTTGATGATCGGGTAGGCCTTGAGAGCCTCCGCTGCGGCAAGAGCGAAGAACGGAAGGAACGAGAGCTTGACTCCAGTGCGCTCGACGAACCGACCCTTGACCTCGTCGCGGAACTTGGCCACGAGGGTGACGTCAACCTCGACAACCGAAGTGAGCTGGGCGGACGACTGCATCGAAATGACCGCGCGCTCGGCGATGACCTTGCGAAGGCGGGACATCGGAACGCTCGTCCCGCGCAACGGCGAGGTCTCCAGCGGTGCGGCGGCAGGCTTGGCTGCCTCCTTCGGCTCTGGGGCCGAAGTCGCGCTGAGCACATCCTCCTTGCGGATGCGTCCGCCAACGCCTGAGCCGGAAAGGGTCGAGAGGTCGACGCCCTTCTCATTTGCGAGCTTCCGCACGAGGGGAGTGACGTAACGCGGGTTGGAATCGGCGGCAGCCGGAGCGGGAGCGGCGGGAGCAGCAGCCGAAGGAGCCGCCGGAGCGGGAGCGGCGGGAGCAGGAGCCGAAGGAGCCGCCGGAGCGGGAGCGGCCTGAGCAGCCTGGGCCGGGACCGCGGCCGCTGCGGGGACCGGTGCCGCGGGGACCGGTGCTGCCTGGGGCTCGGCCGGCGGAGCCGGGGCCTCCGCGGCGGGAGCCTCATCGATGCCGGTCGCAGGTGCGGGGGCGGACGGAGCGGACGGTGCCTCTTCCTCCGGCGCCGGGGCCTCGACGGACGGAACCTCCGCGACAGGCGCTTCCGCGGGCGACGGCTGCGGCGCTGGGGTCTCTGCCTGAGGTGCCTCGGCCTCGGTGGGAGCCTGCTGCGGCGTTTCGGCCTCGGCCGCTTCCGGTGCGGCGGGAGCAGCGCCGGCCGATCCCGAACCGTCGCCGATCGTTACGAGCGCTGTGCCAACCTCAACGGTCTCGTCTTCGGCGACGAGGATCGCCTCGATCACACCGGCAATCGGGGAGGGGATCTCCGTGTCGACCTTGTCGGTCGACACTTCGAGCAACGGCTCGTCGACCTCCACGCGGTCACCCACGTTCTTCAACCAGCGGGTCACCGTGCCCTCTGTGACACTCTCTCCGAGTGCTGGGAGGTTGACGGATTCGCTCATCAGTGATGCTCCTTTAGACCAGTGCTATTTCTTTAGTTTAGTTCGGTGAGCCGAACTCAGAGGGACGCTGCTTACAGCGAGTGGAGCGGTTTTCCGGCCAGAGCGAGGAACGCCTCCCCGAGTGCTTCGTTTTGGGTGGGGTGCGCGTGAATGAGCGGTGCGATGTCTTCCGGGTACGCCTCCCAGTTGACGGCGAGCTGTGCCTCGCCGATGAGCTCACCGACACGCGCCCCGATCATGTGGACGCCGACGACGGGACCGTCATTGACGCGTACCACCTTCACGGAACCCGAGGTGCCGATGATGTGGCTCTTACCATTCCCGGCGAGGTTGTAGTCGTACGTCGAAACGCTGTCCTCGCCGTACTTCTCCCGAGCCTTGACCTCCGAAAGACCGACGGATGCCACCTCCGGGTCGGAGTAGGTGACCTTGGGGATGTTCGAGTCTTCGATCACGATCGGGTTGAGACCGGCAATCTCCTCGGCAACGAAGATGCCCTGCTGGAACCCACGGTGTGCGAGCTGCAGGCCGGGGACGATGTCCCCGACCGCGTACACGCCAGGAACGTTGGTGGCGAGACGCTCGTTGGTGAGCACAAAGCCGCGGTCCATCGCGACGCCGACCTCTTCGAAGCCGACGTTGGCGGTCGACGGTCCGCGCCCGACGGCGACAAGCAGCAGCTCGGCTTCGAACGTCTGACCGTCTTCGAGGGTGACGACCACGCCGGTTTCATCCTGGGTGACGCTCTGGAAGCGAACGCCGAGGCTGAAGTTGATGCCGCGCTTGCGGAACGCGCGCTCGAACTGCTTGCTGATCGATTCGTCCTCGTTCGGCACGAGGTGGGGGAGGGCCTCGATGATCTGAACGTCGGCGCCCCACGACTTCCACACGCTCGAGAACTCGACGCCGATTACGCCGCCACCGAGTACCGCGACCTTCTTCGGAACGAAGTCGAGTTCGAGTGCCTGCTCGGAGGTAATGACTCGGCCGCCGATTTCGAGGCCGGGAAGCGAACGGGAGTACGAACCGGTGGCGAGGATGACGTTCTTGCCGATGTAGGTGTCGTCTCCGACAGCGACGGTGTTCGCCGAAACAAGACGCCCCTCACCCTCGATGGTGGTGATGCCGCGCGCCTTGATCAGACCCTGAAGTCCCTTGTACTTGCTCGAGACGATTCCCTCGCGGTAGGTGGTGACCGCGGCGATGTCGATTCCGCCGAAGGTCGAGCTCACCCCGTACTTTGCGGCCTCACGGGTCACGTCGGCCACCTCGGCCGAGTGCAGGAGGGCCTTGGTCGGGATGCACCCGACGTGAAGGCAGGTGCCGCCGACCTTGCCCTTTTCGATGAGGGCAACGGTCAGCCCCAACTGGCTCGCGCGCAGGGCCGCGGCGTATCCGCCGCTTCCTGCTCCGAGTACAACAATGTCGAAGTTCTGCTCAGGCACCCGGCGACTCCCTAGGGTTTCAAGATCATGTGCAAAAGTCCCGCCATTTTGAAACGACGGCAGACTGCATGGCCCGATATTTTCCGGGCCACAAAGACCTTACTACGCGTGGGAAATGTCCTCGGCCAGGGCGATCAGCGTACGCACGGTTATGCCCGTCGGACCCTTGCCGACGTAGCCGTATCCGGTGCCGCGGTTCTCTGCCGGACCGGCGATGTCGATGTGCGCCCAGGGGATTCGGCCGGCGGCGGGATCCTGACCCTCTCCCACGAATTCCTGCAGGAACACCCCGGCGAGGAGCATGCCGGCGGCGGTGTTCCCGACCTTCACGTTGGCAATGTCCGCCACATCCGAATTGATGAGCGCCCGAAGGTCTGCCGGCAGCGGCATGGGCCACAGTGTTTCGCCGACGGCGGAGCCGGTGTCGGTGACCCGCCGGACCAGAGCCTCATCGCCCATCACGGCGCCGTAGCGGTCTCCGAGAGCGACCCGCTGGGCGCCGGTCAGGGTCGCGACATCGATGATCGCGTCCGGGAATTCTTCGCTCGCGGCGACGAGCCCGTCGGCCATGACGAGACGGCCCTCGGCATCGGTGTTCAACACCTCAACGGTCTTTCCGCCGCGGATCCGCAACACGTCATTCGGTCTGATCGCCGAGCCCGAGGGCATGTTCTCCGCGATACACAGCCAGGCGGTGAGCCGGATGTCGAGTCCGAGCCTTGCGGCAGCGAACACGACCGCCATGACCGTTGCCGCCCCGGTCATGTCGTCCTTCATCCCCACCATCCCGGCCGCCGGCTTGAGCGAGAGCCCGCCGCTGTCGAAGGTGATGCCCTTTCCGACCAGCGCGAGATGTTTCGCCGCGGTCGCGGGGGAGTAGCTGATCTTGACCAGGCGGGGCCCGCGCGTCGACCCGCCGCCGACCCCGACGATGCCGCCGAAGCCGCCGGCCCGCAGTTGGTCATCGGCGAGCACGTCGACGGTCACCGGAAGGCCAGCGGCCTCCACGAGAACGATGTCGGCGAAGCTCTCCGGGTAGAGATCGGACGGCGGCGCGTTCACGAGGTCGCGCACCGAATGGACGGCTCCGGCGATGACTCCGGCGCGGGAGACCAACTCGGGGTCGCGTTCGACCAGTGAAACGACGGTGATCTCACCCGCCGGCAGCCGAGTCGACTCCCGGGAGGCCGACCGATACTCGGTGTACGAATACGCTCCGATCGCCGCCCCCTCGAGCACCGCGAGAAGATCGGCGTCTGACGTCGTCGGAAGGTCGATCACGAGAGAGGTGATTCCGGTGAGACGGCGCGCGGCGGTGCCGGCAGCGTAGCGGAGCGAGTCGGGGGTGAGCGGACCGTGTCCGGTTCCCACGAGCGCGATGCTTCGCGCTCCTCCGATGCCGGGCAGCCGGATGAGCTCGTCCTTGCCGCCGGTTGCGCCGAGGCCGGCAAGACTGGCCGAGATGGCCGAGAACGCCGCATCCTCGGAGAGCAGAACTGGCGTGTCGTCTGTGGCGCGAAGGCCGATCACGAGCACGTCGGCGGAGATTGAGGAGGCGGATTCCGCGGATACGCGAAGCAAAGGGACGGTCATTCGGCAATCGTATCCGGCGGGAATCCTCGCAAACTCCGAGGGTGTCGCAGCGGATGCTGCCGCACCTGTCCGGAGTGTTCGCTCTCGGCACACGGGGAACGGCGGGATGGAGAGGGTCAGCCATTGCCTCGCGATTAGAGTTGTGGCATGGATAATCCCGAGGGTCTCTACGAGCTGAACCCGGACGTCATCGACGTTCCGGAAGGCCTTCACCTCGTCGCGGGAGTGACCGGGTTCGCTGACGCCGGATCCGCGGTCACTCAGCTCAGCGAGTACCTCGTCGACACCATTGACCACCGCGTAGTCGCCACCTTCGACGCCGACATTCTGCTGGACTACCGCGCGCGGCGGCCCACGATCTACTTCGATCAGGACCACCTGAGCGACTACCGCCCGCCGCGACTCGCCCTGTACCTGGCCAGCGACGAAATCGGTCAACCGTTCCTCTTCCTCACCGGCTTCGAACCCGACTTCCAGTGGGAACGATTCGCGGACGCAGTCATGCAGCTCATCGCAAAATACCGGGTCAAGAGC
>JAUZFY010000231.1 GCA_030840185.1 Microbacteriaceae bacterium
GTGTCGCCGCCATCCTCGCGCGTCGGCTCGAACCTCGCACCGCCATCGCGATCGGCGGTCTCGCGACGGCGGTGGGGATGAGCCTCATCGTGGTGTCGGCCGTCGCGTCATCCCTGCCCGTCTTCCTGGTGGCCTCCATAGTGTCCGGGACGGGGTACGGTCTGCTTTTCCTGGGAGGACTCGGCCTCACGAATCGATTTGCGCCGGCGCACCACCGGGCCCAGACACTCTCGGCCGTGTACCTCGTCGCCTACCTCGCGCAGGGTCTCGTCGCCGTCGCGGTTGGCCTCTCGGCCACGGCCGTCGGGCTCGCCCGGGCTGTCGATATTTGGGCGCCGATCATTGCGGGCATCTGCGTCGTGGCGACTCTGCTCGCCGTCATGGTCGGTCGCAGGTCGCGCGAAGCGCTTGCCTGAGTGAACGCTCGGACGGTCAGAACACCTTGCCGGGGTTGAGGATGCCCTTCGGGTCGAAGACCGCCTTGATCTGCCGTTGAATCTCCAGCTGGTCGTCGCCGAGCTCATCCCTCAGCCAGCGCTTCTTGAGCGTGCCGACGCCGTGTTCCCCGGTGAGTGTTCCACCGAGGCGCAGCGCCGCCGCGAAAAGCTCGCCTGCCGCGGCCCAGATCTGTTCGGGCACCGAGCCATCGGGCAGTGGCGTGAACACGAAGTTCGGGTGAAGGTTTCCGTCACCGGCGTGAGCCACTGTCGGGATGACGATTCCGTAGCGAGCGCCGATCACCCCTATTTCTGCGAAGATTTCTGGCAGCACACTTCGCGGGACGGCGATGTCTTCGATGAGCACCGTCCCCTGGGACTCGAGTGCCGGATGGAACGCCCGGCGGATCGCGAACAGTCGCTCGCCCTCGGCCGGATCCGTGGTCAGTTCGGCGTCACCCCCGAGAGAGTGGATGAGCGCGAGCGCATCGGCCGCCTCGGTCACGCTCGCCGCGCCATCCGTCTGCACGAGCAGGAAGGTTGCGCCACGGTCGGAGAGTCGTTCGCCGAGGAACGCGTCGATCGCGAGAAGCGCGGCGTGGTCGAGGAGTTCGAGCGCCGCCGGCCGGATACCCGCCCCGGTGATGGCGGCGGAGTCCGCAGCCGCCCTGCCAATTTCCGGAAACCAGGCCCCGATCGTGGCGATCGGGCCGGATGGCAGGGGGCGAAGCTTCACCGTTGCCTCGACGATGACCCCGAGAACTCCTTCAGATCCGATCATCAGGGCCGTGAGATCGAGGCCGGTGACCCCCTTCACGCTGCGGTGACCGATGGTGAGCAGCCGTCCGTCCGGCAACACGACCTTGAGCCCGAGCACGGATTCCCGGGTGACGCCATACTTCGCACAGAGCAGGCCGCCGGCGTTTGTCGCGATGTTTCCGCCGACGGTTGAGATGGCTTTGCTCGCCGGATCGGGGGCGAACCACAGCCCCTCCTCGGCGAGCGCGGCGTTCAACTGGGAGTTGATGATTCCGGGTTGAACGACCGCGAGTTCATCCGCGACCGAGATCTCGACGATCCGGTCGAGGGCGAGGGTCGACAGCACGATCTCCCCCGCCCGGCCGATTGCTCCACCGGCGAGACCTGTTCCGGCTCCGCGCGGCACGACCGGAACGCCGAAGCGGTTTGCGATCCGCAGGGTGGTCTGCACCTCAGCGGTGGTTCGTGCGGTGACGACGGCGAGCGGACTGCTGCCGGAGTCGTGGCCAGACTTGTCGCGCCTCAGGGCGGAGAGCACGGCCGAATTCGTCGACACCGCATCGCCGAGTTCGGCGCGAAGCGCCTCGAGAATGTCGCCGGTCATTGCGCCGCCCCAGTCATCGCACGACGCCGAGAGAGGCGTCGATGGCGTCGCGCATCGGAACCGACGGCACCGCGCCGATCGACTGAACGGACAGCGCTGCGGCGGCGGTCGCAAACCGGGCGGCCGCGTCATATTCCATGCCCTCGGCGATGGCCGCGGCGAATGCTCCGCAATAGGTGTCCCCGGCGCCCGTCGTGTCGATCGCGGTCACCGGCACGGCGGCAATCCGCGCGACTTCCACGCCACCGTCGTAGAGCACCGACCCGCTGGATCCGAGTGTGACCACGAGTCGCCTCGCGAGCCCGGCGAGGGTGACCGACGCGGTCTCCAGGTCATCCGATGCGGCGATCAGGCACGCCTCATGCTCATTGACGATCAGATAGTCGAGGTCTTCAAGCATCGCCAGCGGCAGCTCCCTAGCGGGCGCCGCATTGAGCATCGTGACCACGCCGCGCTGTCGACCGAACAGGGCCGCGGCTTCGATGGCGGGTAGCGGCAGTTCGAGCTGCATGAGAAGCACCGCGCTTGCCGCGATCGCCGCGTTCTCCTTGTCGGTGAGCCGGGTCACCGTTCCGTTTGCTCCGGAGGCGACGATGATCGTGTTCTCGCCCGAGTCATCGACAACGATGAAGGCCTGCCCCGTTGGCTCGGACACGCGCCGGACGAGATCACCGGCCACACCGGCGGTGGACATTGTGTCGGCGAGCAGGTCGCCGTTCTCGTCGCGGCCGAGCGCGCCGACAAAAGTGGTTGCTGCACCGGCGCGAGCCGCGGCGACCGCCTGGTTGAGCCCCTTGCCTCCTGGATACCGGTCGGCCCGGTCGGCGATGAGCGTCTCCCCTGGCCGCGGGATTCGTGCCACGGAGAACACCACATCAAGATTGGCGCTTCCCAGGATTGTCACGCCGGTAAGGTCGGAGGCCTGAGCCGCATCGGTCATCCGGCCAGCCTAAACTGTCGTGAGCGCGGCGCCGGCGAGTCGCGTCCGAATTCCGCTAGTCAGGGCGGTGGTCCGGTGTAAGAGTTGACCCGTGACTTCCGCACAGCCCGCGATCGTACGCCGATCCGATGCCCTCTTCGACGAACGTTACCGCGCGATGTCGGCGCGCGACTCGCGGTTCGACGGGCAATTCATCACCGGCGTGCACTCGACCGGGATCTACTGTCGCCCGAGCTGCCCGGCGATGACGCCCAAACGGTCCAATGTCGTCTTTTACCGCACCGCGGCCGCCGCGCACGAGGCGGGCCTTCGCGCGTGCAAACGCTGCCTTCCCGATGCGGTGCCCGGGTCCCCGGACTGGAACCTCCGCGATGACGTCGCGGCCCGCGCGATGCGACTGATCGCCGATGGGACGGTGGAGCGGGAGGGCGTCACCGGCCTCGCGAGTCGCCTCGGTTACACGACCCGCCACCTCAACAGGGTGCTCGTCGGCGAGCTCGGCGCCGGTCCGCTCGCCCTCTCCCGCGCACACCGGGCCCAGACCGCCCGCACGCTCCTGTCGACGACCGACCTGTCCATCGCCGATGTGGCTTTCGCCGCCGGATTTTCGAGTATCAGGCAGTTCAACGACACCGTCCAGGCGGTCTATCAGACGACGCCGACGCTCCTGCGCGGCGTCGGTCGGCGCACCGCCGGTGGGCTGGCCGCCTCTGGCGCGACCTCGATCACACTCCGGCTGCCGGCGAGGGCCCCGTTCGACGGGGCGGGATTGCTCACCTTCTTCGCTAACCATGCCGCGGCAGGCATCGAGTCCGGTGACTCTGAGGCCTTCTCCCGGTCGGTGCGACTTCCCCACGGCATCGCGTCGCTTGAGGTCAGGCTCGACGGGCCGAGCGCCGTGTCCTGCAGCGTCAGACTCGAGAACGTCGCGGATTTGGCGACCCTGGTGTCCAGGGTTCGCCGGCTGTTCGACCTCGACGCCGATTCCGAGGCAATCGACGCCGCACTCGCGAGCGACCCGGCACTCGCGCCGTCGGTGCAGGCGAACCGCGGCATCCGCATCCCCGGTAGCCTCGACCCGGAGGAGTCGCTGTTCCGCACGATGATTGGCCAGCAGGTTTCCGTCGCGGCGGCGCGGACCGTCATCGGCACGGTCGCCCGGGGTCTCTCCGCCACGCCCGGGCTCTTCCCGACCGCGACGGAGATCGCCGAGCGGGGTCACGAGGTGCTTCGGGGACCGGTGACACGCGTCGCCGCCATCATCGGCGCCGCGCGGGCCATCGCGGACGGTCGGCTGACCATCGACGTCGGGATGTCGACGGAGGAACTGACCCGGGAGCTGGTCGCGCTGCCCGGGGTCGGGCCATGGACCGCCGGCTACGTGGCGACCCGCGTTCTCGGGTCGCCGGACGTCCTGTTGACTACCGATCTCGTGCTGCTCACCAACGCGACCCGGCTCGGTCTGCCGCCGACGGCGAAGGGTCTCGCCGCCTACGGGGAACGCTGGGCGCCCTGGCGAAGCTACGCCGGGGCTCACCTGTGGCGGCTGTCGGGCGCTGACGCCCGCCGCACTCAGCTCGGCGGCTAGTTCAGCTGGGTGACTGGCTCAGCTGGGTGGCTGGCTCGGCTGCGTGACTGGCTCGGCTGCGTGACTGGCTCAGCTGGTTACTGGCTCGGCTCGGCGGCTATTCGGCGTCGCGTCCAGCGGAACCGAACCCGGGCGATCGGTGAACCTCGAGGTCCTCGGGAAGGTCGAGGGTCGTCGTCATCGGCACCAGGCCGCTCAGACGCCCGGGTGAGAGCACCCTCGCCACCTGCTCGGCCGTCATGAGCCCCGAGGAAACGACGAGCTCCGCAATCGAGGAATTGGTCGTGAGAGCCGTGTGGGCGAGGGCGGCCGAGGCCGAATAGCCGATGTACGGCGTGAGAGCGGTGACGACGCCGACCGAGGATTCGACCTGGGAGGCGAGTCGCGACATGTTCGCGGTGATCCCGTCGACACAGTTCACTCGCAGCGTGTAGCAGGCGTTTGTCATCCACGCTATCGACTGCAAGATGCTGTGGGCGATCACCGGTTCGAAGGCGTTCAGCTGCAACTGGCCGGCCTCCGCGGCCGCCGTCACCGTGGCATCCGCCCCGATCACACTGAAGGCGACCTGATTCACCACCTCGGGGATGACCGGGTTCACCTTGCCGGGCATGATCGAGGATCCGGCCTGCCGTGGCGGCAGATTGATCTCCCCAAACCCGGTCTGCGGGCCGCTCGACAGCAGCCGGAGGTCATTACAGATCTTTGACAGCTTGACCGCTGCCCGCTTGAGCGTGCCACTCAGGGTCATGAAGATGCCGGCGTCGCTCGTTGCCTCGATGAGGTCCGGCGCCGTCTCCATTTGAATTCCGGGTATCTCGACGAGGTGGCGGCACACCGCCTCGGCGTAACGCGGATCGGCGGTAATCCCCGTGCCGATGGCGGTGGCCCCCATGTTGATCTCGTTAAGCCACGGGATGACTTCGCCGAGCCGGTCGTAGTCCTCCGCGAGGGTGTGCGCGAACCCGCTGAACTCCTGGCCTAGAGTCATGGGAACGGCGTCCTGCAGTTGGGTCCGCCCGACCTTGAGCAGGTCGGCGAACTCCTCGCCCTTCCGGGCGAATGCCTCGGTGAGCCGCCTGTGCTCCTCGAGGAGGCGGTTGATCCCGAAGACCATCGCGAGCTTGATCGCCGTCGGATACACATCGTTGGTCGACTGGCTGCGGTTGACGTCGTCGATCGGGTGGAAGTGCTCGTACTGACCGAGCTCGTAGCCGAGAAGCTCAAGGCCCCGATTGGCGATCACCTCGTTGGTGTTCATGTTGGTCGAGGTCCCCGCCCCACCCTGAATCACCCCGACGGCGAATTCGCTGTGCAGCGCCCCTCCGACAATTTCCTCGCACACCCGCTCGATCAGGTCGGCTTTATCGGCGTCGAGCACTCCGAGTTCCTTGTTGGCGCGAGCAGCCGCTTGTTTGACTCTCGCGAGCGCGCGAATGAGGTCGCGATACACCGAGATGGGCCGTCGGGTGATGGGGAAATTTTCCAGAGCGCGAGCGGTGTGGATGCCCCAGTAGACGTCAGCGGGAATCTGCAGGCTCCCGAGAGAATCGGTCTCGGTGCGGGTCTCGGAACTTGTGGGAATCTCGGGAAGCTCGGCGACGGAATCTTCCGGTGTCGGGCGCTCGGCGCCCTGGATTACGAATCGTGGGTCGGCCGGTACGCTCAGATTTTTCACGAAAAGCTCCATTGCTTCGGGGTCGGATGCACGCGTCAGGTCGCTTGTGGCTTGCTGACGTCTTTCGAGTTTAGCCGCGCTCGCCAAGACCCCGGATGGTCAGGGATGCAGCGCGGGGATTATCAGATATACGCCGTAAAGGATTGCCAGACCACAGCCGGCGAACGACGCGACGCCGAGTGCGCGCCGCCAGCGTCCGGAGGCCGCGGCAAGCCGAAGCCCGAGCGAAAACAGCGCCACGACCAGGCACCCCGACACTATCGACGTCACGAGAACGATGAGAAACGCGGTCCAATCGACCATCCGTCAGCCCTCCACCTTCGCGCCCTTGCGCTTCTTCGGGCTAACGAGGGCCGTCGGCTCTCCCTGAAGGGAGTTCGCGTTGACCAGGTTGCGACGGGAGCGCAGGAAGATCCAAACGATTATGGCGGCGGCGACGACCGCATCCGCGATGATTCCGATCAGGCCGGCGCGGGCGGCGAAGGAGGCAAGCGCGCCGACGACTGCGGAGGATGGAAGGGTGATGAGCCAGCCGAAGCCGATCCGGCCGGCCGTGCGCCAGCGCACCGACGCGCCCTTTCGGCCGATACCTGTGCCGATGACCGACCCTGAGGCGACCTGAGTGGTCGAGAGCGCGAAGCCGAGGTGGGTGGACGCGAGGATGGTGGCCGTCGTGGCCGCCTCTGCGGCGAAGCCCTGCCCCGGCTCGATCTCGGTCAGTCCCTTGCCCAGGGTGCGGATGATTCGCCACCCGCCCGTGTACGTCCCGAGGGCGATGGCGACGGCGCACACCACGATCACCCAGAGTTCCGGTGAGGCGCCGACCGGCTGGAATCCGCCGGCGATGAGGGTGAGGGTGATCACTCCCATGGTCTTCTGGGCGTCGTTGGTGCCGTGGGCGAGCGAGACGAGCGACGACGTGAACATCTGCCCGTAGCGGAACCCGCCGCGCTGCCGCTTTTTGGTGATGGCGTAGGCGATCCGGGTTGCGAGGAACGCGACGAGACCGGCGGTAAGCGGCGCGAGCAGCGCGGGAAGCACAACCTTTGACAGAAGCACGGTGAAGTCGATCGCCCCGAACCCGGCGCCGACGATTGCCGCCCCGACGAGGCCGCCGAACAGTGCGTGGCTCGAGCTCGACGGAAGGCCGAGAAGCCAGGTGACGAGATTCCAGAGGATCGCGCCGATCAGTCCGGCGAAAATCATGACCGGGGTGATCTGAACACCGCCCGACCCTTCACGGATGAGCCCTCCGGAGATGGTGTTCGCAACCTCGGTTGACAGGAATGCGCCGACAAGGTTGAGGACCGCGGCAAGCGCAACGGCCATTCTCGGTTTCAGCGCGCCGGTAGCAATCGGCGTAGCCATTGCGTTGGCGGTGTCGTGAAAACCGTTCGTGAAGTCGAAGAAGAGAGCCAGCGCGATTACCAGCACGACCATGAGCGAGATGTCCACTGCGGATGAGTCTTCCAGCTTGGTGAACGAGAGGCAACCATAGAAAGGCATGACGGGTTGGGCCGTCCCGCAGGCTGCCAGTTCAGCCTTACCGGACCGGCACC
>JAUZFY010000245.1 GCA_030840185.1 Microbacteriaceae bacterium
TGCGCAGGGCTGGATGCTTCTTGACGACGACGTTGTTCATGAGGCGGTCGTAACGGGCGTCGGTGCGAGTACCTGCGGCGAAACCGCGGCGGGCCGCCGACTGGCGGCTCCGGAGAAGTCGGCATACTGGCGGAGAACTGCGCGGACGGACTGGAGCGTGTTCATGGGGGTCCTTCTCGTGGGGATGATGACCTCCTCCCACTGTGCGTCTGTCAGATCTCGGTTCCCAGTGTCAAAGGTCCCGATCCGCCTGTTTAGGAGCGTGTTGAAGATGTTCAGTGGGATTGCTTGCTCTGGTGCTGATTTCAGCGCGGTGGGGGACCAAAGGCACTGTCGTAGGGCCTGCGTCTCGCGTGAAGCTGGACCATCATCCACTGACCAGGCAGGTTCACAACATGACGACAACACCGGTGCGAATAGGCACTCTGACGCGGTCGGGGTTCCGGTTGTGGATTTATCTGTCGATCGGCGCGGCGATTCTCGGATTCGTCGGGAGCATCGTCGCCCTGGTGGATACCGGCATCTATGAAGCCTTGACTGCGGTGTTTCTGCCGCAGGCTTTCGCGCAAGACCTCGCGAATCTTGTGGTCGCTCCGCTCCTCGCCGTGGTCGCGGTGCTCGCACTTCGCGGTTCTCTTCGGGCCTACCTGGTCTGGCTCGGCATCGTGGCATTCACGCTTTACAACTATGTCATCTACGCGTTCTCGGTTCCGTTTGGCTCCCTGTTCCCGATCTGGATCACGGTCCTGAGCCTCTCGCTCTTCGCGCTGATCGGCGGTGTGCACGCGATCGACGCCGAGGGGACGGCGAATAGCTACGTGAAGAGACGCCTGGTTACGACATCGGCTTGGGTCTTGTTCGCGGTCGCAGGACTGTTCGGCCTGCTCTGGCTCTCCGAGGATGTCCCGGCTCTGCTGAGCGGCTCGACGCCGCAGAGCGTGCGAGACATGGCCCTTCCCACGAACCCGGTTCACATCCTCGACTACGTCTTCTTCCTCCCCGCCGCGATCATCACGGGCATTGGACTCCTCCGCCGCAAACACTTGGCCTTCGTCGCGGCTCCCGCGTTTTTTGTCTTCCTCATCCTCACCTGTGCGCCCATCCTGATCACCCCGCTCGTCCAGGTTCACATCGCCATCAATATCGGGATGATCGCTGCAATCGGCCTGCTCGCGCTCGCTCTGGTCGCGGTTCTGATCCTGCTCCTGCGCTCGGTTCAATGGCGGATCTGCGTTGGCGGAGCACCGATCCCACCCGACGCATAGGTGACGACCGCGAGAACCGTTGCGGCCAGGATCAGACCGGCGGGCACGCACAAGCGGGCAGCCCTCCGGCGGTCGCGGCGGCCTCCAACGCCGTTCCCTGCGCGAGGCTAGGCCGCCATGCTGGCGGGCACCAGGATCGCGGCCAGTTCGGGGTCGCCGTTTCCGCCTGCCGGGTTCAGCGGACCAACGGTCCACTGTGTGAGCCGACCGACCGGGGCACCGCTGCTCACCGTGACAATGTCCCGTTCTAATCCGGCATCCCTGGCCACGGCCAGTAGAAGCTGACCCGGCTGTGTCGCGATGACAACCACGTTCACACCGTCGATGAAATTGGGGCGGCCACGCCGCAGTTCCATTGTGTTAATCATGAGCGCTCTCACTCGCTTCTCGAAAAGAGTGCACCCTGAAGTGGACATTTTGAGTCTGAATCTGAGTATGGGACGAAGTGATCTCGTTGTACACGGAAGTCGAAGAGGTGGACATCTGGGCATTCCCAAACCGAATCTCGCCACTTCCGGGAACCACGACCTGGAGTCCGTGGAACTCCACCCCCTGAGTTGCGGATACAAAGCCACCGATGGATAGGGCGACTCCAGCCGCTACTGCGATGCTTCCAACTAGGTATCTCATCCGAATCTCCCTGTTCGGTAGTTGGATCATCAAAGAGCCGGCTCTCGGTGGCTACGACGCTTTTCGTATGCCCGGGCGGCGCGAACGCGCGCCCCGCAGGCCGGCGTGCACCACTCGCGACGTGGGTGATCTTTGAGGAAGAACAGCACGCAGCCCGGGCGGTTGCAGAGTCGCAGTCGCTCGGCATCAGCACCGCTGAACAGGTTGATGGCGTCGCTCGCCAGCGCGCCGAGCACCTGGCTGGTGGGCTCGCCTGCGGCCTGGGTCGTCGTCGTGGCGCCATCCGCTGCCCAGGCGATCGAAGTCCAGCGCGGTGAAAGGGCGGCCAGCCGGTTCACCACGTCGACGTCGCTGTCGGACGGACGTTGCGCGGCCACGACCGCACCGGCGATCCCGCGCACCGCAGAGCGCAGTGCACGCAAGGCGTCGGCGTCGGCGTCCAGCAGGCGCGCGTCATCCACCGCGGGAGCACCGGACGCACGCAGCCGGTCGGCCAGCTGAAGCGTCCATGCCGTCGCGTCACCTGGCGAGGCGATGCCGTCGGCCGGCTTGCCGCGCACCGCGTGGTACGTGTTCATCAGGTCGAGCGCCAATCCTTCGCCGAGGATGGGGGCGCCGCCCTCGTAGCCCGTCTTCGTCATGTTCTAATGGTACCAGCGATTTGCAACCATGAGAATAATGTCTTTGGATGTTTTATGGCTTACGTAAGTCGCATCCGTAAGAACGAAGCAAGGAGTTACCCATGACCCGCATCAACCTAGTCGACCCCGAAACCGCCACGGGAGCTGCCGCCGAGCAGCTCGACGCCACGCAGAGGGCCATGGGTAGGACGCCGAACATCACCCGGGCAATGGCAAACAGCCCGGCCGCCCTGAAGGGTTACCTTGGCCTGTCTGGTGCGCTCGCACATGGCGCTCTGCGCGCTGCCACCCGGGAGCGTTTGGCCCTCGCCATGGCCGAGGCGAACGGCTGCGCCTACTGCCTGTCGGCGCACACGCAGAGTGCCACGCGCGCGGCGAAGCTCGACGAGGAAGACATCCTGTCTGCCCGCGAAGGTACCGCGACCGACCCGAAGGAGAGCGCCGTTCTTGCCTTCGCCCTCGCTCTGAACGCTAAGCGCGGTGCCATCGACGACGCTGACTTCGCGGCCGCGCGCGGGGCCGGGCTAAGCGATGCCGAGCTGGTCGAGGTGGTTGCCGCGGTCGGGCTGAACACGCTCACCAACTTCTTCAACAAGGCGATGAACACTGACATCGATTTCCCGGTGGTGCTTCCGGGCACCGTGGGTCAGGTCGAAGCGGCGTAACCACAAGCAGGTGGGGCTCGGCCTCTAGCGCATATCTCGACGCCGACGCCTCGCCTTGTTGGGTAGACAGACCCACCATACGGAGGATTCCGCGTTCGCTCGGCCGGGCGCATCCTGTTCCCTGCTGGTTCTCCAGAGTCCGCTCGTTCGATGCCCCGGCCCCTTGTCCGACAACGCTGCAGTAACCAAGCTTGATGTAGCGGCCACTTCGGCTCGCAACGGTGTGTCGCTGCCCGTGTGCTGTTTAAGGAGAAGCAATGCGCAATGCAGACGAACTGCGTCAGGCGTACGGACGCCTCATCGCAGCAGTGGAAGCGAACGATCCGGATGCCCTGACCGAAATCGTCCACCCGGACATTGTGGACTACGGTGCCGTCCCGGGCCAGCCGCCCGGGCTTGCCGGCATAGTCGTCTGGATGCGGGGGATGCACGCCAGCCTCTCGGGTCTCAGCGGAGTGGTCGAGGACACCGTGGTGGAGGGAGACAAAGTCGCGAGCCGGATCACGTGGCGCGGGACCCACGTGGGATCCTTCCTGGGTCTGCCGGCGACCGGTAAAGCCGTGAAATTCAGCTCCATGCACCTGCTCCGCTTCGAGAACGGCCTGGCCACCGAATGGTGGGGCGTTCCCGATCTCTATGGTGCGCTAACAGACCTGGGCGCCAAGTTCGAGCTACCGTCAGACTGAAACTCGCTCGGCGAAGAATTTCACGCAGCCTTCATCCAACAAGCGCTAGGGTCGAACCAAGAACCAACATCTGAGAAGCATGAGGCCGCACCGGGAGGTTTCGATGGCCGAGCTCCTACCCATTCAGCCGTGCCTGTGGTTCGATGACAACGCGCGCGAGGCGATGGCGTACTACGTCGACGTGTTCCCGAATTCCCGCATCAATTCGATCGTTGAGTACCCCGACGAGTCTCTCGACGAACACTTCGCCGGAATGTCCGGCAAGGTGTTGAATGGTGCATTCACCCTGAACGGGGTGGATTTTGTTTGCCTCGACGGCGGGCCGGTCTTCACCTTCAACGAGTCGATCTCATTTGTCGTGTTGTGCAGGAACCAGGACGAGATCGATTCGTACTGGGAGAAGCTCTCGCACGTACCCGATTCTGAACAGTGCGGCTGGTGCAAAGATCGATTCGGCGTCAGCTGGCAGATCATCCCCGAAAACATGGCCGAGCTGACTCGCCGGCCCCAGCAGATTGGCGTGATGATGGGCCAGAAAAAAATTGTGATTGCGGAACTCGAGAACGCCTGAGCGGTTCGCTACCGGCCGCATTGTTTGCGGGAAAACTGCCCTGCGCTCACGTTCGTCGTGGCTGCCGCCGACCTGCATCATTGCGGATCACGCCACCCGAGCTCGCGCCGAACCCTGCCTCGTTCCAGCGAGCCGACGGTAAGTCGGTGTTCCGCCCGAAGCACGCCACGCTCTTCACCTCGACGGAACTGCTCGCTGCTGAGTCTCGGCTGCTCGAGCGTGCTGCGGACACGACCGGGCCCCGAGTCGCCCTAGCCGCGATGCGTGAAGCCGCGCTCACGCGGTTGCTCAATAGTGCATGACGGGTACGGCATGGATGACGTCGCCGGGGTCGTCAAGAGCGCCTAGGGCCGACGACGATGACGAGCGCTTGGGTTGTACCGACGGAACAAGGAATGGGCGGCAGCGCCACGCGCTGCTGAAGGAAAAGCTCGCAGAGTAACCGCTCCGATCAGTGACCAGAGACCGCCAGGCATCCGCCGTCGTTGATGTAGCCACCGACCTCGACGCTCACAGTTCCCGCGCCGACGGAGCCGAAGACGCATCCGTAGCCCGTGGATGCGCCGAAGCCGATTCCCACTCCCTCGACAGTCTGCACGTCACGGCTCGCGAAGCCGGCGGAGACGACCGCGGCGACGACGGAATCCTTGGTCATCGGAACCTGTCCATCCGCGAGGGGCTGGAGTGCCGTAGTGACGGGCTGGATGAACCCGGTCGCGGCATCGGTCTCTTGCGCGCTGAGATCTTGCCGATCGCGATACTTCAAATTCTCCTTGTAGTGCGGCGAGCTGTCCGAGGGGGGCGGGCACCCATCGACAAGCTCGGTGCCACCGATCTGGGAGCAGATTACCGGGGAAGTGGGCGTCGGAGTCGATGCCAGAACGCCTCCGCCACGGCTCGCACAGGCCGAGAGGCTCACCACCGCCAGCGTGACGACAAAGATGGCGCGCGAAATCTGACCGGTCCTCATGAAATTGATCGTAGCCGGTCAATCCAGGCACTTCGGCTACGCAGATGGTCGCCGAGTCACAAACTCCCACCCGCACACCAACCCGCTCACGCGTTCTTGCACCTCGGCGATGAGGGGGACTAGACGTGTAGCCGTGGCGTGTATTTAGCCGCTCGCGCCGGCAGGGAACATCGCCAGGGGACCGCACTTCATCGAGGTGTTCGACTAACGTCAAAGCGCGGGAGTCTGATCGCAGATCAGAATCTGTCGGTAGAGTCCACTGCTTCCCCGATGATGATCTCGGGGGCTTTGTTGGGGTCACCGCCGACAGAACCGATGAACGCCTGAAGCTCGGGATCAGCGAAGAACTTCTCGAATGCTTCCGCGGATTCCCACTCGTCATTCACGAGGACGAACCCATCCCCGATGGCGAACTGATGGTGGATGGCGCCCGCGTCCTGAGAGCGCGCACTGATATCTCGGTACTCGTCCGCGCGTTCGTCAAGCGATTTAGTGAAGACGCTCGTGTCACCGAAAATCTTGACTGCGACAATGCTGGACATGGCGATGACCTCCTATGGCCTCGGGTGCTTCTCATGGTAGGCAACCCCTCCGAAAGCTGCAATAGAAGCGACGGCGGTGTATCAGGCTGGGTCAGAGTGCGGTTTAGGTGTGGGCGTGAGAACCAGGAGCCCCGGTGCCGAATCGTGCCGGATAGCGGCCAGCGAGTTCCCAGCGTCTTTATAGGATGATTCGGCGGAGGGCCACCGCCAACTCCGGCGCACAGTGCCACCGCACACACCGCCACCGCGAAGGAATGTCATGCCCTCTCTCCCCACGACGACCGCTGGCGACGCCGGGCATCCGGTTGCCCAAGAAATGACCATTGCGATCATCAGCACCGGTGGAACGTTCGGGATGGAGGATTCCGCAAGGGGGCTGCGGCCTGCGCCGGTGGCCGAGCGGATCGACGTGCTGCTGCGGTCGCCGGCGATACCGGGACTTACCTATACGGTCGCCGAGCTTGCGCCGCAGATCGACAGCGCGAACGCGACGCCGTTGGCCTGGCAGCAGATTGTCGACGCGATCGAGGAGCGCTATGAGGACTTCGATGGTTTCGTTGTCGTGCACGGCACAGACACGATGGCCTATTCCGCGGCGGCCGTGGCGTACGCCTTTTCTGACCGGCGAAAGCCCATCGTGTTCACAGGTGCCCAGCGTCCGCTGTCGTCCGAGAGGTCGGATGGCCCGCTCAACCTGATCGGTGCGATCGAGCACCTGATGCTCACCCGGCCGCAGACGGCTGAAATCTACTTCGGCGGCGTCGGAATGAACGGCACTCGCGCGGTCAAGTACTCGACCATGGCAGACCGGGCGTTCGTCTCATCCACGACCGCGCGGGTTGAATCGGGCAGGACGAACAGCGGCGTTCGGCCCGCTGTCATCCGGGCTATCCCACCCTTTGGCCGATATTCGGATTTCGAGATTCCGGTGGTCCGAGTGTATCCGGGGATCAGTGCCCGCACACTGTCCGCGATGCTCGGCGATGTGCCGGCTGCGGTGCTGGAGTGCTACGGCTACGGCAATATGCCGGCCGCCACTCCGGGGTTGCTCGACGCGATCGCAGCGGCGTCCGGCCGCGGACAGGTGATCGTCGCCGTGTCGCAGTGCGTCGAGGGCAGGATCACCCTCGGTGCATCCGAAGTCAGCACGGGCCTCGCGGAAGCCGGTGTCATCGACGGCGCGGATTTGACCACGGAGGCCGCGCTGGCGAAACTGCACTACCTCTTCGGATGCGGGCTGTCGGCGTCGGAAGTTCGCGAACTGGTGACCATCGGGCTGGTCGGCGAGCTGACCACTCGGGTTGACCACCCCGAGTGATCCCAAATGTTGATTGTCAGCCGGTGTGCTCATGGAGAACGTGAGTAAGGCGGCTGCCACCGAGTTTCAAGATCGACGGTCGTCAAACCTCGACGGAGAGTTCGTAGATCTCGGCGGTCGGATGGCCCGTCCGCTCGTGAATGCGCAAGACCGCCTCCTTGTTGGGTCCGGTTGACAGGCAGAAGGCCTTGCCGGACTCCGGATCCACCCAGGCGTGCTCGAAGTGCACGCCCTCTTCGGACTCGATCGCGAGATCCGCGTCGTGTGCCTTCGCTAGCTCATCTTTCGTGACTCCGACGAACCCCTCGTGAACGTCCATGAAGTGCGCCATTTTCGTTACCTCTGTTCTCGTTGTCGTGTAGTGGTTTTCTTGCAATGGCTCCAGCATGCGCGCACCATTCTCTGCGGTCAATGGCGTGAGTCCGAGCGGATTTGCTGACGCTCGGCGAGTTTGTATCGGGAATGGTCGCAGCCGTATGTGGCGGTATTTCTAATTCGGCGGAGGCGACGGTGCCGCATGCTTCTCAAGGGTCTCCGTTAGCAAGGCGACCTGTTTCGCCAGTGCCCGGATTTCTCCTCGTGTTGCGGCTTGTGCGTCTTCCTCTTTGACGGCAACGCGTTCGACGATCCATGAGGCGAGGGTCGCGGTCACGATTCCGAGTAGAGCAACGCCACCGAGCATTAGTGCTCCGGCAATCAGTCGTCCGGTGATCGTGATCGGGGTGAAGTCGCCGTAGCCGACGGTGGTGATGGTCACGAACGCCCACCAAAGCGCGTTTCCGAAGGTCGTGATCGTTGCTCCTGGTGCCGAACGTTCAGCATCCAGCACGGCGAGAGCGGCGACGAACACGAGAAGCATGGATGCCCCGGCTACGTAAAGCACGACACGTCCACGAAATGCCATGCCGGCTGTGCGTTGGAGAACACTGAGGAGCGTGACCAGTCTCAATAGGCGGAGTGGTCGGAGGATCGG
>JAUZFY010000291.1 GCA_030840185.1 Microbacteriaceae bacterium
TGGAGCGACCCGCATTACATTGAGAATTTGGCGCGGGAACGACTGGACTATGTGTTTCCCGGTGACTACAGCTATCTCGTGACCGACCTCGGATCGACAAAGGCGACGACCGCGAATGGCCAGCCGATCAGCGACAAGCTTCAGACCACGAAGGTCGACTGGGTCGCGTCTCTGTTGTCGTCGGTGTTCACCGCCGGGCTGACAACCGCCCCATCGGGCAAGATCGTGGCTCCGGCCATCGGCGGCGTGGGGAAGTAGATCATGACCACTCCACCCTTTGTGCCTCCCACCGAGGCGGACATCCGCGTCGTGTCGCGGCAGCTTGGCCGGCCGGCGCGCAACGTGATCGGAATCGCCGCTCGCTGCGTCTGCGGGGCACCCACCGTTGTTGCCACGAGTCCTCGTCTCGACGACGGCACCCCGTTCCCCACTCTGTACTATCTGTCTCACCCCGCAGCCACCGCCGCGATCTCCACGCTCGAAGCCAACGGTGTGATGACAGAGTTGCAAGATCTGCTGAACGACGAGGGCATCGCCGCGCGCTACCACGCGGCCCACGCGGCCTACCTCGCCGACCGAGAGGGAATCGAGGTCGTTCCGGAACTGGACGGCATCTCCGCCGGCGGCATGCCCGTGAGGGTCAAGTGTCTGCATGCCCTCGCCGGCCACTCTCTCGCGGCAGGACCTGGCGTGAACCCGATCGGCGACCTCGCCCTCGAACGGGCGGCCTGGTCGCCCACCGTGTGCGAGTGCGAGGACTACAGCGGCACGCCCTCGTGAGGCGAGCCGGCTGGCTTGGCGGGCTCGTTGTTCTCGCGGTCGCGGGATCGGTGCTGGTCGCCGCGCCGGCCTCGGCCGACGACATCCGCAATCGAGAGTATTGGCTGGCGAGCTACGGGATCCAGACCGCCTGGTCAACCACACGAGGCGCGGGTGTGACCATCGCGGTCATCGACACGGGGGTGGACGGAAGCCACCCGGATCTCACCGGAACCGTGGTGGGCGGAACAGACGTTTCGGGCGTCGGGAGTGCGAACGGGCAGAAGCCGGTCGGCACTGACAGCGAGCACGGCACCATGGTGGCGTCCCTGCTCGCCGGTCACGGCAACGGCCCGGGGAATGCGGATGGGGTGCTCGGGGTGGCGCCCGCGGCCAAGCTTCTCTCGGTCTCCGTCGGGCTCGGAGTCGGCGCGACCGGATCGGACGATCAGATCGCCCAGGCCGTGCGATGGTCGGCAGATCATGGCGCGAACATCATCAACATGTCGCTCACCCGCAACACTCTCGATTGGCCGCCGAGCTGGGATGACGCGTTCCTCTACGCCATGAAGAAGGGTGTGATCATTGTGGCCGCGGCGGGCAACCGCGGCAGCGGCACGACGGAGGTCGGAGCTCCTGCCACCATGCCAGGCGTCGTGGTCGTCGCCGGTGTTGACCAGAATGGGAACGCGAGCTTCGACGCCTCCTCGCAGGGCATCACTCTTTCGGTCGCGGCACCGAGTGAGCCGCTCGTCGGAGCGGCCCCGGGCGGCGGCTACTACCAGTGGGCCGGCACCAGCGGGGCAACGCCTCTCGTCGCCGGAGTTCTCGCACTGATCGAGGCCTCGCACCCCAAGCTCAGCGCCGGCAACGTAATAAATCGACTCACAGCGACCGCGACAGCTAAGGGCAATGCGATCGTCTACGGAAGCGGACTCATGAATGCGGCTGCGGCAGTCACGGCGCAGGTGCCGACGGTCAACGCAGATCCCGCTCGCGAGTTGGAGAACTGGATTCGGCTGAACCGGCGCGCAACGGCCTCGCCTTCGCCGGTTCCGACGGCCGTTCCGCCGCCGGTAGCGCCGCGCAGCGCCGCCGCGGCCGCCGCCCCCGAAAGTCCGTTTGGCCAGGTGCTGCCAACCGTCGGGTCGCTAAGGGACGTGGGAGTCCCACTCCTCGTCTATATCACCTTCGCGACGCTGCTCCTCTTTGTATTGCGACGCATCCGCCGTGAGTTCAAGGGTGCCCGGCGCAAGTAATAGACTCTCGGTCGTGCCTAAAATCCTGATCGTCGGCGGCGGCTACGCCGGTTTCTACACGGCCCTCAAGCTCGAGCGTTCCCTTCGCCCCGGTGAAGCCGAGGTGACTATGGTCGACCCGCTTCCCTACATGACCTATCAGCCGTTCCTCCCTGAGGTCGCTGCGGGGTCCATCGAGCCCCGCCATGCGGTGGTTTCGCACCGACGCCACCTCAGGTCTACCAACGTGGTTACGGCGAAGGTCACCGGCATCAATCACGCGGCGAAGACGGCCACCATCTCGCCCCAAATCGGTGAGCCGTGGGAGTTCGAGTACGACATCATCGTCGTAACGGCGGGATCCGTCTCTCGCACTTTCCCTATCCCCGGCGTCGCAGACGAGGCGATCGGCCTCAAGACCATCGAAGAGGCGGTGGAGATCCGGGACCGGATCCTCACCAACTTCGACAAGGCGGCGATTCTCCCGGCCGGACCGGAGCGCGACCGCCTCCTCACCTTCACTGTCATCGGCGGCGGCTTCGCCGGCATCGAGATCTTCGGCGAGATGCGCAGCCTCGCGAGCTCCCTGCTTCGTTACTACCCGACCATCACGTTCGACGACACCCACTTTCACCTCGTCGAGGCGATGGGCCGCATCATGCCCGAGGTTTCGCTCAAGACGAGCTACTGGGTCATCAAGAACCTCGCGCAGCGCGGTGCCGAAATCCACCTCGAGACCCAGCTCACTTCGGCCGTCGCCGGCGTGATCGAGCTCTCGACCGGCGAGACCTTCGAGAGCGATCTGGTGGTGTGGACTGCCGGAGTCATGGCCAGCCCAATGCTGCGCAACACCGACTTGCCCATCGAGGAACGCGGTCGCCTGCGAGTGCAGGCCGATCTCCGAGTCATCAACGAGGACGGCGTGGTTCCGGATGCCTGGGGCGCGGGCGACGTGAGCGCAGTTCCGGACCTCACCGGAAACGGCGTCGGAGGATTCTGCGTTCCCAACGCGCAGCACGCGGTGCGTCAGGGCAAGCTTCTCGCCAAGAACATCGTCGGCACGCTTCGAGGAGAACTGCCGCGGGAGTACTACCACAAGAACCTCGGGGCCGTCGCGGGTCTCGGGCTCGGTGAGGGTGCTTTCCAGTCCGGCAAGATCGCCATCAAGGGTGTTCCTGCCTGGATGATGCACCGCGGTTACCACGGACTGGCGGTGCCGATGTGGGAGCGCAAGATCCGGGTATTTGCGGGCTGGTTCCTCAACTTCTTCCTGCGCCGCGACGTCGTCTCGCTCGAGGCCCGCGTTACCCCGCGCGAAGCATTCGAGACTTTCGCGTCGCGCCCGCGTTCCTAGAGCGTCCTTCTTTGCGTCCCGGCCTGGCCTTGCTCCGGTGAGTCGGGCCGGGCGCGCGATTGTTCGATGGTGCCTCTAGGCTGAGTCCTGCTCGCCCCCATAGCCCAACCGGCAGAGGCAGACGACTTAAAATCGTTCCAGTCAGGGTTCGAATCCCTGTGGGGGCACTTCGCTCACCGGTCAAAAACCCCGGCTGAGTGGCGACCACCGCTCCTGCCGAGGAACGACGCTAGGCTGCGCGTCGGATCTGCGCGTGACCAGCGGCGGGATCGCGGCCTTCTCCGGATGCCGGATCGACCGGGCCGGCGCCCACTGCCTGACCGTGGCTTCGCTTCAGCTCGCTTCTCGTGTGAACGCGGGCTTTGTCGTGGCCTGACGAGACGCGACCAAGATTGCCGCTCGACGCCGCCGTCCGACCGGTCGATAATCAGGTGCAGAACACCCGACAAAAGCACAACACCATTGACAGGAGATCAACCATGTCGACCATCCTCAATCCCTACCTCAGCTTTCGTGACAATGCGAAGGAAGCAATGGACTTTTACCACTCTGTCTTTGGCGGCGAACTGACCCGCAGCACGTTCGCCGAGTTCCAGGCGAGCGAAGACCCGGGCGAGGGGGACAAGATAATGCACTCGATGCTGCGCTCGGACGGCGGCCTCATTCTCATGGCATCCGACACACCGAAAAGCATGGACTTCACGCCCGGCACGAACTATTCGGTGTCGCTGAGCGGAGAGGACGAGTCGGAGTTGCGTGGGTACTGGGACAAGCTTGCGGAGGGCGGCACCGTCTCCATGCCTCTCGAGAAGGCGCCGTGGGGAGACAGCTTCGGCATGCTGGTCGACCGGTTCGGCGTGAGCTGGGTCGTGAACATCAACCAGGCACAACCGGCCGCCTGAACGACATCGCCGGCATGGGACTATGCCCGCGCCGGCGATGGGTCGACGAAACGTAACCAGCCCCAGACGGCGAGGCTCACCGCGGCGAAGGCGCCTGCGACGAGCAACGAGCCCATAACGGGGAAGACAGCCCCCTGACCGCCGAGGACGACCACGGATCCGAGCACGCTCACCACGGCGACCGTCGCGAGCCACACCGGTGCCGACCACTCGAGGATCGCGCGACCGGGCAGCGTCGCCAGCGGCAGCATGAGGATCACGGCCGATCCGAAGCCCGCGAAGGTGACGGTGGCGAGCAGCTCACCGAGCAAGAGCGCCCAGAAGCCCGTCGGCGGGATCATCCCGTGCAGCAGCCAGCCCATGCAGGCGAGCAGGGCGACCGAGCCGACGGCGGTCAGGTTCACGATCGCCCGTGGCCGGGCGGCGATGTCACCGGCGAAACCGATGCCGAGGATCACCCCGGCGACGATCGGCGGCTGAATCCCGGCCAATCTCGAGAGCGCTGCGGCCAGAACGACGGCAAGCATGAGAAGCGGAAGAAAGCGGACGCGAGCGGACACGCCCTGCCACCGGGAGCCCGCCCGGGCGGCGATCATCACCCCCAGCACGTTCACGAGCGCGAGGCCGAGCAGTACGGCCACGGAGAGTCGCAGATAGCGAACCTCGTCGTTCACCCCTGCCGACAGCAGGATGACGGCGGCCGCGGCCGCGACGGGAACGATCGCGCGCAGCCAGGTGTTCTGCCGCTTTTCATCATCCGGAACGATCACTCGTCGGCGATTTCGGCCGGTCAGCTGCATTGGCGGCATGTGAAAGCGACGTGGCGAGTTGGCTAAAAGCCTGAGCGGTAGGGCCACGAGCACGATGAAGGCGGCGGCGAGGACTGGGGCGAGAAGCCAGTTAGTGCCCATGATGCTCGCCGTGAGAGTGGGGATGGTCGTGCCGAATCTGGTCGGCGTGCCCCAGTTGCTCGAGGGATGGTGCGAGGCCCCGCCCGACGGCGGGGGAAGTGCCGGCGGTTGAACGGGCTCGACAGGGGTCGGGGTCGGAAGCGGAGTTGCCGTCGGGCCGGAGCGCGAGTTCTCCGGTGATACTGGCCGAGCGGGGGCGCCCGATCCCGCCTTCTGCACGAACCGGAGAGTGATTGCGGCGCTCGGCGCGCTGTAGTTGCCCGCGGCGTCCCGCTGAATGACGAGGGCGGTGTGGGCGCCGATCGAAACGGCCTTCACCGCGCATCCCCATGCACCGCCCGAGACCGCGACCTCACAGATCGGAACGTTGTCGAGGTAGAGATCTATGAGGCCGCCATCCTCGCCGGTTCCGGTGAACACCGTGGAGGTCCCGCTTACGCTGCTGCCCGATTGCGGAGAGGTGATGGTCGGGCTGGCCGGGGCGTCACGGTCGACGACTATGTCGAGGGAACCGGAGATGGCGGACGAGGCCCCGCCGCCGATATCCGCTCGGGACTGGGTGGCCTGGACGATGTAGGAACCCGAGGGGACGCTGAGGGCGCACGACCAGTACCCGGAGTCCGCTGCGACAGTCGTGCAGCCGCCGGATTCGCTTCCGCCGACCAGAGTGGTCACTGAGGCACCGGGGACTCCGTATCCGGAAAC
>JAUZFY010000250.1 GCA_030840185.1 Microbacteriaceae bacterium
CTTCTTGGCGCGCTGCTTCGATATCTCGTAAAGGGTGACGCTAGCGGCGATTCCCGCGTTGAGCGACTCGGTCGAAGAGCTGATCGGGATCGAAACCACCGCGTCGCAGGTCTCGGTCACGAGGCGGGACAGCCCCTTGCCCTCGCTTCCCACGACCACGACTATCGGTTCCTTTGCCCAGGACAACTCAGGAAGCGGCGTGTCACCGTCGCCGGCGAGTCCGAGCACGAAGACGCCGCGCTCCTTGAATGCTTTGAGGGTCTGGGTGAGATTGGAAGCCATCGCGACGGGGGTGCGAGCGGCCGCGCCGGCCGAAGTCTTCCACGCCGCGGCGGTGAGTCCGACCGATCGGCGCTGCGGAACGATCACGCCGTGACCGCCGAAGGCAGCAACCGAGCGGATGATCGCGCCGAGGTTGCGCGGATCCGTCACGCCATCCAGTGCGACCAGGAGCGGCACCCGTCCACTCGCGACGATCTTGTCGAGCAGGTCGGTGGGATGCGCATATTCGTACGGCGGCACCTTGAGCGCGAGTCCCTGGTGAACCGAGTCGAAACCGGCGAGTCGGTCGAGTTCGGGGCGCATCACCTCGAGGATCGGCAGTCCACGCTTGGTCGCGATCTGCATGACCTCCTTGACCCGGTCGTCGTACTCGATGCGGGTCGCGATGTAGAGGGCCGTAACCGGGATCTTGGCCCGAAGGGCCTCGAGAACCGAGTTGCGTCCGGTGACAACCTCGAACTCTTCCGTCTGCTTCGGCCGCTGGGACCGCTGCAGCCCGGCCGGCCGCTGCGGCGCCCCGGTGCTCGACGGCCGCTTGCCGCCAGCCGCCGCGAAACGGTCGTTGGCCGCCTTGCGTTTTCCGGCGGGGTGGTACGGGCGATCCTCCGCCTTGGGGGTCGGCTTCTTCCCCTCGAGAGCCTGACGGCCCTGGCCGCCGGATCCGACCTGCGGTCCCTTGCTCACTCGGCGAACCGCGCCTGCGCGCGGCTTGTTCGCTCCACTGCTTTTCATTAGTCAAGACTCCAATGTGACCCCGTCGGGGTGTCTTCGATCTGGATGCCGGCTGCGGCAAGTTCATCGCGAATGCGATCGGCAGAGTTGAAATCTCGTGCCTTGCGTGCCGTATCCCTGTCCTCGATCAACTTCTCGACGAGTATGGCGAGCGCTACGCTCCCCGGATCATTCGCGGCAGTCTGCCACTCTACGGCCATTGGGTTGATTCCGAGAACTTCTGTCATCGCGAGAACCTGGCCTTGCAGCGCCGCGGCGGCTCGAAGGTCCTCCGCGTCGAGCGCCGCGTTGCCGGCGCGCACCTGCTCGTGCAGCACGGCAACGGCCTGCGGAATCGCCAGGTCGTCATCCATCGCCTCGGCGAACTCCGTCGGGACAAGCTGCGCCCCGCTGCCCGCGAACTGCGTTCCCTCGAGCCGGCGCTCCGCACGATCGAGGAAGACCTCGATGCGCTCAAGGGCCGCCTCCGCCTCGAGGAGAGCGCCGTCGTGGTAGTCGATGGTGGAGCGGTAGTGGGCCGTGCCGAGGTAGTAGCGGACCACGAGCGGCCGAGCCTGATCGAGAAATTCGGACGCGTAGATGGAATTGCCGAGCGACTTGGACATCTTCTGCCCGTTGACGTTTACGAGCCCGTTGTGCACCCACGCGTTGGCGAACGCGTGGCCGGCGGCCGACGACTGTGCCAGCTCGTTCTCGTGATGCGGAAAGCGCAGGTCGAGGCCGCCGCCGTGGATGTCGAATCGGGTGCCGAGATATTGCGACGACATCGCCGAGCATTCGATGTGCCACCCGGGTCGACCGTCGCCCCACGGCGAGGGGAACGACGACGAGACGGGTTCCTCCGGCTTGTGCCCCTTCCACAGGGCGAAGTCGCGCTGATCCCGTTTTCCCCTTGTCGCGGCATCCGCCGAGGCCGCCATGTCGTCCGGCTTCTGATTGGTCAGTTCGCCGTACGCCGGCCAGGACGCGACATCGAAGTAGACGTCGGCGGATTCGTCGTCGGCGACGTAGGCGTGACCGCGCTCGATGAGCCTCGCGATGAGTCGCTGCATCTGCGGGATGCTCGCGGTCGCACGCGGCTCATAGGTCGGGGCCAGGATGCCGAGGCGCTGGTAGGCGGCGGTGAACTCAAGCTCATACCGGTAGGCGAGCGCCCACCATTCCTCCGTCGAGGCGACCGCGTTGGAGAGTATCTTGTCGTCAATGTCGGTGACGTTGCGGACGAGCGTGACCGCGTAGCCGCGGTAGGTCAGCCAGCGACGCCACTGGTCGTAGACCAGGGCGGACCGCAAGTGTCCGATGTGGGGGGAGGACTGCACCGTCGGGCCGCATACGTAGATTCCGACCTCCCCCTCGACGAGTGGAATCAAATCCAGAAGCCCTTGGGTACGGGAGTCGTAGAGGCGCACTGTCACGGACACAGCCTAACGAGTGCGCTGAAGCAGGCATGTCGCAATGACAGCGACGCCCTCGCCTGCACCGGTGAAGCCGAGACCGTCCGAGGTGGTTGCCGCGACGCTCACCGGTGCGCCGACGAGAGTGGAGAGCCGCGCCTCAAGCTCGGCGCGACGCCGTCCGATCTTCGGATGATTTGCGACAACCTGCACCGCGACGTTGCCCACCTCGTACCCGGCGGCCGTGACCATCGACACGGTGGCGGCGATGAAGACGTCGCCGTGAGCGTCGGCGAATCGTGGGTCCGCGGTGCCAAAATTGGAGCCGACATCGCCGAGCCCGGCCGCCGAGAGCAACGCATCGCAGATGGCGTGACTCACGGCATCGCCGTCGCTGTGTCCGGCCAGTCCGACC
Source organism: Microbacteriaceae bacterium (assembly GCA_030840185.1). Lineage (GTDB taxonomy): Bacteria > Actinomycetota > Actinomycetes > Actinomycetales > Microbacteriaceae > Lacisediminihabitans. The sequence goes on from JAUZFY010000250.1 coordinate 2,824, forward strand.
TCGCCCGGCCAGGCAAGGCCGCCGAGCCAGAGCGGACTCTCGCTGGTGTAGGCGTGAACGTCAATGCCGACGCCGGTGCGGGACCCCAGCACAGCCGGCGAGGTCTGCGGCGCGAGCGACTCGGCTCGGCGAAGATCCCACGCGGTGGTGATCTTGAAGGCGAGCGGGTCCCCGTCGATGATCCTCACCGGATGCCCGGCCGCGGAGAACACGGCGGCATCATCTGTGAACTCGGCCGCAGCCGCGGCGTAGGCCGCCTCGAGCAGGTCGCGCGGGAATCCCTGCGGGGTCTGCACGGCAACGAGCTCCGAGCGGTCGACGGTCGCGACGGCAAGCTCCCCATCGATGCGCTTGATCGTGTCGCTCACCGGGAGCCCCGGGATGATTCCCGCCCCCGTGTCTCGCACGCCGCCGACGACAGCGTCGAACAGCGCGCTCGGTGTGAACGCCCGCGCCGCGTCGTGCACGAGCACGGTGCGCACATCGGGTCCGAGGGCCGCGAGACCGGCGGCGACGGAACCCTGGCGGGTGTCGGAGCCGGCGACAACGGAAAGGTAGGCGCCGGCGGCACCGGCCAGATGGGCGCCGAGCCGTTTCGCCTCGTCGAGCCAGGTCTTCGGTGCGACGACGACGACCTGCGCCGGCTCGCGCATCCCGAAGACGGACTCGAGCGCATGGGCCAGAATCGGGCGACCGGAGACGAGCACGAAGGCCTTCGGATCGGAATGGCCGAGACGGGTGCCGCTTCCGGCGGCGACCACGATGACCCCGACGCTGGGATCCTCGCCGTCGCTCCTAGGAGGCAAGAACCTCATCGAGAACGGTCGAGGCCTTCTCTTCGTCGGTCTTCTCGGCGAGCGCAAGCTCGGAGATGAGAATCTGACGAGCCTTGGCGAGCATCCGCTTCTCCCCGGCCGACAGTCCGCGGTCCTGGTCGCGGCGCCACAGGTCACGCACCACCTCGGAGACCTTGATCACGTCGCCGGAGGCAAGCTTTTCGAGGTTGGCCTTGTAGCGGCGAGACCAGTTGGTCGGCTCCTCGGTGAATGGTGCGCGCAAGACTTCGAATACCCGGTCCAGCCCGTCCGCCCCGATGACGTCCCGGACTCCGACGAGGTCCACGTTTTCCGCCGGAACCTCGATGACGAGGTCGCCCTGGTTCACGTTGAGCTTGAGGTAGATCTTCTCTTCGCCCCTGATGACCCGCGTCTTCACTTCGGTGATTGTTGCGGCACCATGGTGGGGATAGACGACCGTCTCTCCGACCTCGAAAATCATGACCCGGCTCCTTCAGTCCAGTCCAGTTTATCACGGCAATTTCTCAGATTCCGAGGAAGCGGCAGGGCACGACGGGTGCCGAGGGGCCCGTCATACGTGCGCTAAACTTGCCGTGCAGTTCCCGCGGGTTCGCCGCGAGATGGAGCCGTTTGTCTTTCCTGGAGGGTCCCCGTGAGAACTCGCACCGCTGCTTCCGTCGTCGTGGCGGCAACGTTGTTGCTCGCGACGACCGCCTGCACCTTCCTCACCCCGCAGTCCACCCTCAAGGTGTATAGCCCGAGCGACGGGGTGGATGCGACGGTCGGGCAGGTGGAAATTCGCAATGCCATGCTGCTGTCGAAGGATGGCCAGGAAGCGAGCTTCGTCGTGAGCATGGTCAATGACGGACAGAAGGACACGACCGTTCGCATCCAGTACGAGAGCAAGACCGCGTCAGGGTCGACCCGCAAGGTGAACACCAACGTGCAACTGGCCGGAGGTGAGGTGAAGACCTTCGGTTCCTCGGACACCCGTCAGCTCGTCTTCACCGGCATCGACACCAAGCCCGGCGCCCTGTTCCCCGTCTTTGTGCAGTACGGAAGCCTCACCGGTGACCAGATGCTCGTTCCAGTGCTCAACGGGGCCTTGGCCCCCTACGGAAAGCTGCTGCCGACCCCATCGCCATCGTTGACCCCGTCGCCGAGCTTGACTCCGTCGCCGAGCGGCAGCCCGACACCGTCAGGCTCCCCGACACCGTCACCAAGCCCGAGCAACTAACCGCGAGGCGTCTCCGCTGACGGCGGTTCCTCGCTTCTGACAATCCGTGCGGCTGCCCGGTCGCCGCGCTGCCCCTTCCGAAATCCATGCAGATCGAAGCGACACGCCGCCGCAGCCCTATTCCAGACGGGGTGTCGCCGCCGATTGCATGCATTTCGGAAGGGTGAGGCGCCAGGAGTTGGGGAGCCCAGACGTGGGAACCCAGAGCCCAGATGCTGGATGCTGGAACCGGAGCGCTACGACTCGAATCGGTAGCCGAGACCGCGGACGGTCAACAGCATCGTCGGCTCGGAGGGCTTTTTCTCGATCTTCGAGCGGATGCGCTTGATGTGCACGTCGAGCGTCTTGGTGTCTCCGAAGTAGTCGGCCCCCCACACCCGGTCAATCAGCTGGCCTCGAGTAAGCACCCGGCCGGAGTTGCGCAACAACACCTCGAGCAGCTCGTATTCCTTCAGCGGCATGGGCGTCTCCGCCCCCCTCACCGTGACAGTGTGGCGGTCCACATCCATGCGGACGTCTCCGGACTCCAGGATGCTCATGTCGTCGGTGTCGGTCTCGATCCGTCGCCGCATCACCGCGCGAATGCGGGCGAGCAATTCCCGGGTCGAGTAGGGCTTCGTGACATAATCGTCGGCCCCGAGTTCAAGCCCGACAACGACATCCACTTCACTGTCCTTGGCGGTGAGCATGATGATGGGCACCTGGGAGCGAGTGCGAATCTCCCGACACACCTCGGTTCCGGCGATCCCGGGAAGCATCAGGTCGAGCAGAACGAGATCGGGAATCGATCGGTCGAACTCCGCAAGGGCGGCGATGCCGTCGGCGGCGATCGTGGTCTCGTAACCCTCCCGCCCAAGCAGGAACGCAAGCGGCTCGCTCAATGACGGTTCGTCTTCGACGATCAGAATGCGCAAATCATGCCTCTTTCAGAGATGCACCGGCGGCATGCGAAGCCTCCGGAAGGCGGATGGTGAAGGTTGACCCGTTGCCCGGCTGCGACCAGACTCGAACGTCGCCGCCGTGGTTCTGCACCACGTGCTTGACAATGCTGAGACCGAGGCCGGTGCCACCGGTGTGGCGCGATCGCGCCGGATCAATTCGGAAGAATCGTTCGAACACCCGGTCAAGTTCCTCGTCTGGGATGCCGATGCCTTGGTCGGTCACCGCGATTTCGACGATCCCGTCGGAATTGCTCACGCCGACACCGACCCGGGAGCCCTTCGGCGAGTATTGGATGGCATTGGCGATGAGGTTGTGCAGCGCGACAGCCAGAAGCGGCTCGTCACCGTAGACCTCGGCCCCGGCGTCGCCGCCGCTCACGATCGTGACCCGGCTCGAGTCGGCGGCGACTCTGTTCTGGTCGATCGCCAGGGCGATTACGTGGTCAATTTGCACGACTTCCGGGCGGGTGAGCGCGTCCGCGGCCTGCAGGCGGGAGAGTTCGATGATCTCCTGGGTGATGCGGGCGAGCCGCTCGGCTTCCTTCGTGAGGCGTTTGGCGAAGCGGCGTACCTGATCCGGTTCGTCGGAGGCGGCCTGAAGCGCCTCGGCGAGCAGGCCGACCGCGCCGATCGGCGTCTTCAGCTCGTGGCTGATGTTCGCGACGAAGTCGCGGCGCACCTCGTCGAGACGGTAGGACTCCGTTCTATCCTCGGCGAGCAGCAGCACGTAGCGAGCGCCGAGTCGGGCGACGCGCACAAATAGGTAGATGTTCGCGTCGCCGAACGGTCCCCGCGCAAGCTCGAGCTCTTGCGTGATCGGTTCGCCGTAGCGGCGCACCCGGTCCACTATGGTGACGAGTTCCGGGTGAACGAGGGCCTGATTCCACACCAGGCCGAAGGCCATCGCGCCCGGGCTCGCCTTCACCACAGTGTTGGACGGGTCGAGAACCACCCCCGCGGACTCGAGGGCCTCGATGACCTGGTCGACGCCGTCCGGGACCGCGGTGCTCGCGACATCCACCGCGCGCTGTCCCCGTCGGGCCGAGACGACGAGTACGACCACCATCCCGGCTCCGACAAGGATGCCGAAGACCAGTGCAAGCGTCACCAGCGTGGCGGAGTCCATAGCGACTAGATTAGTTACATCTCGCGACTCGACCTGCTACCCACCATTTTGGCCGCGTCAGTTGGCGAGTTGTTCGGGCGCACGTCATCCGCTGTTCATTTTCGCGGGGCAATGTGGCAAGGAACTGTGTTGGCTTTCAGGCCCGCACCGAAAGGGACGTGAACGATGCGCGAGGTATTCCAGCAGGAACTGGCGGAGGTGCAAGAGCGACTCGTCGAGATCGCGGCACTCGTCGAGACCTCGATCGAGAACGCCACCCGCGCCTTCAATGAATCTAACGTCGCCCTCGCCGAGGCCGTGATCGCGGACGATGACAAGATCGACGCGGCGGCGGTCGCCCTCGACGAACTGGCGATCAACATTCTCGCCCGCCAGCAGCCGGTGGCCCGCGACCTACGAATCGTGGTGAGCGCGCTGCGCATCAGCGCTTCGCTCGAGCGGATGGGCGACATGTCGGAGCACATCGCCCAACTGGCCCGGTACCGCTTCCCCGACAAGGTGGTGCCGAAGTCGCTTCGCACGACCTTCTCCGAACTAGGCAGGCTGGACGTGCAAATCGCGCGCAAGCTCACCGAGCTGCTTCGGTCCGAGGACGTGCGCCTCGCCGAAGAGATCCGCAACGACGACGACCAGATCGACGCGCTGCACCTGAGCGTCTTCGACAAGGTGCTCGGCGAGACCTGGAAGGGTGCGGCCGTCGACACGGTCGACGCGACCCTCGCCTCGAGGTATCACGAGCGGTTCGCGGACCACGCGGTGTCTATTTCGAAGAAGGTGCAGTACCTCGCGACCGGTGACTGGGTGGCGGCGGAAGCCTAGCCCGAGTTCAGCCCAAGCGTTCCGACAGCACGCGAAGGGCTGCGGCGCGGTCCTCGGCTCCGCCCGCGTCGTGGCCGTTGTGAGGCCACACCGCGATGTGCTTTGGACCCGTGTACGCCTCGTGCACCGCGAAGGTCGTCGATGGGGGGCAGATGTCGTCCATGAGTCCGGCCGAGAACCAGGCTGGGGCGGATGCTCGAGCCGCGAAGGCGAGGCCGTCGAAATAGGCGAGCGTCCCGAACGCGCGATCGCGATCGTATCGCCGCACCCTCAAGAGTTCGACGAGTTCGAGGTACGGTGTGCGCTGGGCCACGGCGACGGCGTTCTCGATGTCACACATGAATGGCGCTTGCACGAGGAGCGCCCGCACGTCGTGCGAGAGTGTCGCGGCGGCAAGCGCGATCCCGCCGCCCTGGCTGTTTCCGATGATCGCGACCCGGGCCGCGTCAACGGCGTCGAGTGACCGCACGGCGTCGACTGCGCGCACCGCGTCCGCGTAGACCCGACGGTAGTAGAAGTTGGAGGCGGACTCGAGGCCCCGGGTGATGAAGCCGTGCACGCCGGCACTGCTACCGAACGGCGGATCCAGGGTTACCCCGTCCCCCTGCCCGCGCGTGTCCATCAGGAGGTGCGCGTAGCCCGCGGCGGACCAGGCGAGGTTGTCGGTCAGGTGCCCACGACCCGCCCCGTAACCGGTGAAATGCACGACCGCTGGCAGCGGTTCGCGCGCGCCCGCTGGTAGCCGCAGCCACGCGTGAACTCGGTGCCCGTCGAAGCCCGCGTAGCTCAGGTCGAAGGCATCGATGGTGCGAAGTCCCGACTCGACGGGGGTGATGCGCACGTCGAGGTCGTGCGCCCGCGTGCCGGCGATAGTGTCGCGCCAGAACGCATCGAAGTCGCCGGGCTCCTGAAAGCGGATGCGCCCCCCATCTTCCGTCTGGGAAGTGGATGCCGTCGCGCTCATGCCCCTAACACCAGCCCTCCGCGCACCGTCGCCCGGATCGAGGATGCGGCGGCGCCGCGAGCCCAATCGTCGAAGGTGTGCGATTGGGTGACGATCCGGCACTGCGCCGCGGCCCCGAAGACGTG
>JAUZFY010000355.1 GCA_030840185.1 Microbacteriaceae bacterium
TCGCACGCTCGTTCAACGGGATGGCCGACAGCCTGCAGAAGCAGATCACCAAACTCGCGGAGCTGTCGCGCGTCCAGCAGCGTTTCGTCTCTGACGTGAGCCACGAGCTGCGCACTCCTCTCACCACCATCCGCCTCGCCGGTGACGTGTTGTATGACCAGCGAGACGAATTCGGACCGGCAACCGCGCGTACAGCCGAACTGTTGCACACCCAGGTGCAACGGTTCGAGGTGCTCCTCGCCGACCTGCTCGAGGTGAGCCGGTACGACGCCGGCGCCGTCGAGTTGGAGATCGAACCGACAAACCTGGTCCGGCTCGTCGAGGATGCCGTCGATTCGATGCAGCCGCTCGCCGATCAGCGCGGTTCGGCCCTGCGCTTCGAGGCCCTCGGCGGGTACTTCGAGGCGGAGTTGGACGGTCGCCGAATCCGGCGGGTGCTGCGTAATCTGCTCGGCAACGCCGTCGAGCACGGTGAGGGCCGCCCGATCGTGGTCAGAGTCGACAGCAATGCGACGGCTGTTGCGGTGTCGGTGCGCGACTATGGGGTCGGTATGTCATCGTTGGAGGTCTCTCAGGTTTTCGACCGCTTCTGGCGGGCGGACCCGTCTCGGCAGCGCACGATTGGCGGGACCGGGCTTGGTCTCGCCATCTCGCTCGAGGACGCCACACTGCACGACGGGTGGCTCGAAGTGTGGTCAGAGCCGGGCGTGGGCACCTGTTTCCGGCTGACGCTTCCCCGCAAGCGTGGGTTCCCAATCCAGTCGTCGCCGCTTCACCTCGCCCCGGATGACACCCCGGCGATCGAGGGAGCGAACCCATGATCGGCCGACCCGGGTTTGGCAAAACCGGTGCTGTGCACCGCCGGGCGGCCGCCAGTCCTCGGAGAGCGCTGACCGTCGTCATCGCACTGACCGTGACTCTCGTGACCCTCACCGGGTGCGTTGGAATTCCCAAGTCGGGGCCGGTGAGTCAGGGACTTCCGGTCAACGAGGTGAGCGGGGCCGGAAACATCGCCTACAACCCGGAGGGTCCGGAGGCCGGGGCCAGCCAACAGAACATCCTTCGCGGCTTTGTCGCGTCGTTCACCTCGGCGACCGGAGGGTACGCGGTAGCCAAGCAATTTCTGTCGTCCGGATTTGCCAACAAGTGGGATCCGCGAGCGTCCGTTCAGGTGCGCACGGGCGGTCCCAAGCTTTTGGCGGTCGACGCAAGCACCATCGACTACTCCTTCGACACCGTGGCGATCGTCGATAAGTCCGGTGCCTACTCGGAGTCGTCCCTCGCGGCGACGCTTCAGTACAGCTTCGTCAGGGAAAAGAACCAGTGGCGCATCAGTGCGGCACCGGACGGGATTGTGCTCGCCCAGCCCACCTTCGAGCGGATCTTCACTCAGCGTCCGCTTTACTTTCTGGACTCCACCAACACGCACCTCGTGCCGGATCTCCGCTGGTTCCCGAGCGGCAGCACTTCCATGACCCGGATCGTCAACGCAGTGTTGGCCGGCCCTCCAGATTGGCTAAAGGGCGCGGCATTTTCGCGTTTTCCGGATGGCACGGGTTTGTCGGATGCCGGCAGCGTGGTCACCTCGGATAACGGCGTGGCAACGATCGACCTGACGAAGGATGCCTCGGCGGCGAGTGCGCGAGACAGACAACTCATGAAGCTGCAACTGTTCGAGAGCCTTCGGCTCGTGCCGAACGTCTCGAGCGTAAGCATCTCGGTGGAGGGAACGCCGATGCAGATCGACGACACTGTCGACGCGCTGCAGGTCGACAACAAGGTCGATACTCAGGCCCTTGTTTTCCGGAACAACAGATTCGGGTTTTACGCCAACGGTGGCGTATCCCAGCTCCCCGTACTGAGCCAGCGTGTCTCGGCACTCGGCGCCCAGGCCGCCACCCTCTCCTCGGACCAGAGCACGGTCGCCGTGCTCGGCACCGGCGGCGTCTCGGTGGTTCGACGCGGCGAGCCCACGCCTCCGGTGGATCCGCGTCCCAACCTCATTGCGCCGTCGCTCGACGAGGCCGGGTTCACATGGTCGGTGCCGTACGACAGTCCCAACGCGATCGTGGCCTTTGACCCGAGCGGCGGCGCCCATCCGGTGAGCGCACCCGTCCAGTCATCCGGTTCCCAGATCGTGTCGCTCGAGGTCTCTCGCGAGGGTTCCCGAGTGTCGATTCTGCTTTCCGCACCGAGCGGTCCGAGACTCATCGTCGCTGCCATCGTTCGTGATGAGAAGCAGGTTCCCGTGAGCATAGGCACGCCGATCCTGGACCTGTCACTCGGCGACGGCGAAGCGATCGATGCGACCTGGGTCGACCAGACGACCGTCGCAACTCTCGTCACCTCGAGCCAGCAGTCGAGGGTCGAGCTTTACGCGATCGGTGGGAAGCGCACATCGCTCGATGTTCTGCCTTCGGCAGCCGAGATCGTCGGCGGCAACAACGGGGCCGATGGGCTGCGGGTGCTCGGCGACGATCAGTCGATCTGGGTCTACCGCGGGAGCAGTTGGCAGCGCTCGAACGTCACCGTGTCCTTCATCGCGACCCAGCGCTGACCGGATTCTCCACAGAAGTCTTCGCTCGAGGAGAGGCGAGTCGCGCATCGGTGCAGGGTTGGCGGTGTGCACCCCGCAATAGTCGCTGCCGCCCTCGACGCCCTCGCCGTTCTCGTCCCGGTCAGTTGCGCCGGGTGCGGGTCCGATGATCGGGGCCTGTGTTCCGCCTGCCGATCGCAACTCGTTCCAACGCTGGTCGAGCAGCGCCTCGACGGCGGCCTGAGCGTCATGTCGGCATTGCCCTATGACGGGGTCGCGCGGCGCAGCATCCTGGCGCTCAAGGAACAGGGCAGAACAGACCTCGCCCGACCGCTCGGCCGGCCTCTCGCGGTAGCTGTCGCCGCCGCCGTCGCCGCAATGGACGCCACCATCGAGGTCGTCATCGTGCCCGCGAGCGGCCGGTCTTACCGTCGCAGGGGCTACGACCCGGTGCGGCTGCTCGCGCGGCGGGCCGGAGTGCCGATCGCCCGTGTCGGGCTTCGGGCCGGACGGGGCCTCGCCACCCAGAAAACCCTCGACCGAGAGGGCAGGATGGCCAACGTCGTCGGCTCGATGCACGCGACGCGCCGGCTGAGCGGACGCCGTTTTCTGCTTCTGGACGATGTCGTGACGACCGGCTCGACTCTCGTCGAAGCCGCGCGGGCGCTGCGTTCCGCAGGCGCGGAGGTTGTCGGTTGCGTCACCCTCGCCTACACCCCAAGTCGTTTGCTGGGACTCTCGACAGAGACCGCACAAAGGCAGTGACACGGCCGGGTCGTCAGGACTACGGTGGGCGAAAGAGGCGCGGAAATATCGCCTGGTTCCACTGGGCGTCGCGCCGAAAGGAACTGGGGAGAGCCATGGAAATTTCCATCAATGGTCGCAATCTGGGCATCACCGACCGATTTCGGGACTACGTCACCGAAAAGGCCGAGAAGATTGCCCACCTCGCCGACAGGGCTCTTGCTTTCGAAGTGAAAGTAAGCCGGCACAACGAGAAGAACGGATCGACCGGCGACGACCGGGTGGAACTCACGTTGATCGGACCTGGTCCGCTCGTGCGTGCGGAGGCAGACGGCTCCGACAAGTACGTTGCCTTCGATCTCGCTCTCGACAAGATAGTTGAACGTCTCCGACGGGCCAAGGATCGTCACAAGGTGCATCGCGGGAATCATCGACCCACGTCGCTTCGCGAGGCGAGCGCCAGTGGATTCAGCGTCACGGATCTGCGCCCGGCCGATGCCTCGGTCATGGAGAAGGTGCGCACCGGTGCGATCGACATCGACAACGCGACACCTAGCGCGGAGGAGGCCGATTGGAGCCCGGTCGTCATCCGCAAGAAGGTGTTCGCTTCGGTGCCGATGACCGTTGATGATGCGCTCTATTACATGGAGCTCGTCGGCCACGACTTCTACCTGTTCATCGACGCCGAGACCGACCGGCCGAGTGTCGTGTACCGGCGGAAGGGCTGGGACTACGGCGTGATCGGACTGGACGATTCGGCGACCGAGCTGCAGGAGGTCGCAACCGCGACCCGCAAGATGCGCGGCTAGAGCCGGCTCAGCCGTGCTGTGAACAGGGGCGGGGCCATCGCGTGCGATGGCCCCGCTTTTTCGTTTCTTGGCGGAGGCCAAGTCCTGCCCGAGTAGTCAGTAAAGCCCGGACTAGGCTTGCTACCATTACAGATTGGTCACAGGGCTCGCGGTCGCGGCGCAATGTGGCTCAACTGAAGCTTCGCGGAAGGCATTCAAGCGCCGAGTTGCCCACCCGGGGGCACGGCTTCCGCATTCGTGTGACAAATGCATCTGGAGTGAGCAGTGGCCAACGTTCTTGAAAAGGTCCTACGCGTCGGCGAGGGGCGAACCCTTCGACGGCTGGAGCGCTATGCGCAGGCGGTCAATCATCTGGAAGACGACTTCTCAGAACTCAGCGACGAGGAACTGAAGAACGAGACGGTCGAGTTCCGTGAGCGGTACTCCAACGGTGAGTCGCTCGAAGACCTGCTGCCCGAGGCGTTCGCCGCCGTCCGAGAGGCCGCGAAGCGCACACTGGGGATGCGACACTTCGACGTGCAGCTCATGGGCGGAGCCGCTCTGCATCTCGGAAACATCGCCGAGATGAAGACCGGCGAGGGCAAGACCCTCGTGGCGACCCTCGCCGCTTACCTGAACGCCATTCCTTCGCGAGGCGTTCACGTCATCACCGTCAACGACTACCTTGCGAGCTATCAGTCCGAGCTCATGGGCCGCATTTACCGCGCGCTCGGCATGACGACGGGCGTGATCCTGTCCGGTCAGACCCCGATCGAGCGTCGTGAGCAGTACCAGGCGGACATCACCTACGGCACGAACAACGAGTTCGGGTTCGACTACCTTCGCGACAACATGGCGTGGCAGGCGAGCGACATGGTGCAGCGCGGGCACAACTTCGCGATCGTTGACGAGGTCGACTCGATCCTCATCGACGAGGCCCGCACTCCACTCATCATCTCCGGCCCGGCATCCGGCGAAGCGAACCGGTGGTTCGCTGAGTTCGCGAACCTCGCGACGAAGCTTGTGGCGGATGTCGACTACGAGGTCGACGAAAAGAAGCGCACCGTCGGAGTTCTCGAGCCAGGCATCGAAAAGGTAGAGGACTACCTCGGCATCGACAATTTGTACGAGTCGGCAAACACCCCGCTCATCTCGTTCCTCAACAACTCGATCAAGGCCGCAGCCCTGTTCAAAAAGGACAAGGACTACGTCGTGATGAACGGCGAGGTTCTCATCGTTGATGAGCACACCGGCCGAATCCTGATGGGTCGCCGGTACAACGAGGGCATCCACCAGGCCATCGAGGCGAAAGAGGGTGTCGAGGTCAAGGCCGAGAACCAGACCCTCGCCACCGTCACCCTGCAGAATTACTTCCGGCTGTACAAGAAGCTCTCCGGAATGACGGGCACCGCGGAGACCGAGGCCGCCGAGTTCATGAGCACGTACAAGCTCGGCGTCGTCTCCATTCCGACCAACAAGCCGATGCTGCGCATCGACCAGTCGGACCTCGTCTACAAGAACGAGGAGGCGAAGTTTGGCCAGGTCGTCGAAGACATTGTCAAGCGACACGAAAAAGGCCAGCCGGTTTTGGTCGGCACGACGAGCGTCGAAAAAAGCGAGTACCTCTCGAAGCTCCTGGCCAAGCGAGGCGTGAAGCACGAGGTGCTCAACGCGAAGAACCACGCGCGGGAGGCGGCGATCGTCGCCCAGGCCGGTCGGCTGGGATCGGTCACGGTCGCAACGAACATGGCCGGTCGTGGAACCGACGTCATGCTCGGCGGAAACGCGGAATTCCTCGCCGTTGCGGAGATGAACCAGCGCGGCCTCAGCCCGATCGACACTCCGGAAGAGTACGAGACCGAGTGGGACACCGTGTTCGAGCGGGTCAAGGGAGTCGTCGCCGAAGAGGCGGAGAAGGTTGTCGCCGCCGGCGGACTGTATGTACTCGGCACCGAGAGGCACGAGTCGCGCCGCATCGACAACCAGCTGCGTGGGCGTTCCGGGCGCCAGGGCGACCCGGGGGAGAGCCGTTTCTACCTGTCCCTTACCGACGACCTCATGCGCCTGTTCAACTCCGCGGCCGCCGAGTCGCTCATGGGCCGCGGCAACGTGCCGGACGACCTGGCAATCGAATCCAAGGTCGTGAGCCGCGCCATCCGAAGCGCCCAGAGCCAGGTCGAGGCGCGCAACGCGGAGATCCGCAAGAACGTGCTCAAGTACGACGATGTTCTCAACCGCCAGCGTGAGGCCATCTACGGTGACCGCCGCCACATCCTCGAGGGTGACGACCTTCAGGATCGCACTTCGAAGTTCCTCGAGGACGTCATCACCGAGGTCGTTGAGCAGCACACGGGCGAGGGCCACGCCGACGACTGGGATTTCGACGCGCTCTGGACCGAGCTCGGGACCCTCTACCCGGTCTCGATCACCATCGACGAGCTGCTCACCGAGGTGGGTTCGCGCAACAAGGTGACGAGCGGTTTCCTCAAGGAGGAGATTCTCTCCGACGCACGGGTGCAGTACGAGGCGCGCACCAAGGCCCTCGGCGAACCGGCCATGCGTGAGCTCGAACGCCGGGTGGTGCTCTCGGTGATCGATCGCCGCTGGCGCGATCACCTCTACGAGATGGACTACCTGAAGGACGGAATCGGACTGCGGGCCATGGCCCAGCGTGATCCGCTGGTCGAGTACCAGCGCGAGGGATTCGCGCTGTATCAGAGCATGATGGGCCAGATCCGCGAGGAGTCCGTCGGCTTCCTGTTCAACCTCGAGGTCGAGGTCACCGGAGGCGGAGAGGCGACCGCCGCAGTGCCGACGGTCGCCGCGAAGGGGCTGAGTGGAAACGCGGCCCCTGTGGAGCGACTCAGCTACTCCGCGCCGAACGCCGACAACCAGGGCGAGGTAGAGGTTCGAAACTCCCGTGGGCAGCTCGATCGGGCCTCCACGGCCAAGGCGCAGGTCGCGCAAGAGGAAAAGGAAACCGGATCCTCGTTTGGCAAGGCGGCGACGCCGTCCGGACAGCGTGGATCATTCGGCCAGAACGCTCCGGTGAACCGGGCCGAACGGCGCGCCCAGGACAAGCGCAAGTAGTCTCGCCACGCGAAATCGTGTGCCGACGCGCCGCCCGACTTATGTCGGGCGGCGCTTTGGTTTTGCTCGGCCAGTCCCTCGAAAACGGGTACGCCCTTTCTGACTTGCCGCGGTCCTGCCTAGGCTGGGGGTCATGAAACATAAATTCTCCCTGGTTGTCGGATTCGGCATCGGCTTCGTACTCGGTGCTCGCGCGGGTCGAGCACGGTACGAGCAGATCAAGCGCACCA
>JAUZFY010000003.1 GCA_030840185.1 Microbacteriaceae bacterium
GAATTCGTCGCCAGCCGTGATCATCGGCACGCCGGCGGAAAGCAGGAGGGTGCCGAGGAGGTTCCGCATCGCCTTACGGCGGGAAGACAGGATGCCTTGGTCCTTCGTGGGACCCTCGACGCCGTGATTGAAGGAGTGGCTGTTATCCGTGCCGTCCCGGTTGTTTTCGCCGTTGCTCAGGTTGTGCTTGCGCTCGTAGGCGGTCAGGTCGGCGAGCGTGAAGCCGTCATGAGCGGTGACGAAGTTCACCGAAGCGAGCGGTCCGCGTTCCTGGGAGAAGGGACCGGCCGACCCGGCGAGCTTCGAGGCCAACGGCCCGATCCCGATTGGGGCCACTCCGTTGGCGCGAGCGGACGCAATATCGGTGAGCCAGAAGTCCCTCGAGCGGTCGCGGTAGTCGTCGTTCCACTCCGACCACGCTTGCGGAAAATTGCCAACCTGCCAGCCGCCCATTCCCACGTCCCATGGCTCCGCGATCATTTTCACGCCCTGAAGCTGAGGGTCCGAGATGATCGCAGTCAGCAGCGGATGGTGCGGATCGAACTGTGCCCTGTCGTCTCGGCCGAGTGTGGCGGCCAGGTCGAAGCGGAAGCCATCGATCTGCACCTCGTTCGCCCAGTAGCGGAGGGAATCAAGCACGAGCCGTTGCGACGCTGGCAGCGCGAAATTCAGCGTGTTTCCGCAGCCGGTCACGTCGATGTAGACGCCTTCGTGGGTCTGGCGGTAGTACGAGGAGTTGTCGAGTCCGCGGAACGAAGTGGTAGGTCCGTCCTTGCCCTCCTCCGCGGTGTGGTTGTACACCACATCGAGAATGACCTCGAGGCCGGCCTCGTGCAGGAGCTTGACCATGCCCTTGAATTCGCGGAGCACTCCGCTGGTTCCCTCGCCTCTGGCGGCCCGGCTTGCATAGTCAAAATGCGGAGTGAAGTAGTTGAGTGTGTTGTAGCCCCAGTAGTTGCTGAGCCCCTGCCTGATCAGGCGTTGCTCGCTCACGAACTGGTGCACGGGGAGCAGCTCGACGGTCGTGACCCCGAGATCCTTCAGGTAGTCGATAGTCGACTCGTGCGCGAGGCCAGCGTAGGTGCCGCGGAGGTCCTCTGGAACCGCGGGATTGAGCCGGGAGAAACCGCGCGCGTGTGCCTCGTAGAGCACGGTGTGGTCTAGCGGAACCGCGGGTTTCGTCGCGCCGGCCCAATCGAACGCGTCATCCTGAACCTGCGATAGCCAGCGCCCGGATGCCGTGTTGGCGAGACCCCTGGCATACGGGTCGAGCAGGTGACGCCGCGGATCGAATTCGTGGGTCGGACCGGTTGGGCCGTCGGCGCGAACCGAGTAGCGGGTTCCGGTTGTCAGTGCGGGGGATTCGGCCGTCCACACATTGTCGTCGTCCCTGACGAGTTGCACGCTCGACGTCATTCGAGCGGGGTCGGCGGAATCAAACAGGCACAGTTCCAGGGCGGTCGCGTTGGCAGACCAGACTCGTATTCTGCCGCCGGAGGAGGTAGCACGAACGCCGAGCTCGCTCAATGGATCGATCTCAGGCATGCGTCCTAGAGTAGAGACTCCAGAGAGTCCGCTTGTTCAGGAGGTGTTGGTCGTGGCCGTGTATCTCGACCATGCCGCAACGACACCGATGCTTCCCGAGGCCATCGAGGCATACACGTCGGCGCTCGGGACCGTCGGGAATCCGTCGTCCATCCACACGCAGGGGCAGAACGCCAAGCGAATGCTCGAGGAGGCGCGCGAGCGAGTCGCATACTCTCTTGGCTGCGCTCCCATCGAGGTGGTGTTCACGTCCGGGGGAACGGAATCGGTCAATCTCGCGGTGAAGGGACTGTACTGGGCGCGCAACAACCCCGCCGGTTCGAGGCCGAGAATCCTCGTCCCGAGGGGGGAACACCACGCGACTATCGATACCGTCGAGTGGCTCGAACGCTATGAAGGCGCCGTCGTCGAGTGGATTCCGCTCGATGCCGTCGGCCGGATCGACCTCGCCGCGCTGGCGGCCGCGCTCGATACCCAGGACGACATCGCCCTGATCACCCTCCTCTGGGCCAACAACGAGGTGGGGACCATCCAGCCGATCAGCGACGTCGTTGCGCTCGCCACCCGTCGCGGCATTCCGGTTCACGCCGACGCGATCTCTGCCTACCAACACCTGCCGATCGATTTCTCCACGAGCGGCCTCGCGGCGCTCTCGGTGTCGGCTCACAAGATCGGCGGACCGCTCGGCATCGGGGCTCTCGTTGTCGATCGTTCGACGACGCTCGTTCCACTCATCCACGGCGGCGGTCAGCAGCGAGACGTACGGTCCGGCACGCAGGATGCCCCGGCCGCCGTTGCATTCGCGGCGGCCGCCCTACACGAGGCGCCCTCGCTTGCTGGGCTGCGGGATCGGGTCATCGCGGGGGTGCGCGCCGCGGTGCCGGAGGCACAGCTTCGCGGCGATCCGGACGACCGGCTGGACAACAACGCCCACTTCACCTTTCCGGGCTGCGAGGGAGATTCGTTGCTCTTTTTGCTCGACGCGGCTGGGGTATCGGTCAGCACGGGATCGGCCTGCCGGGCGGGCATCCCGGAGGCATCCCACGTGCTGCTCGGGATGGGCCTCACCGAGGCGGAAGCACGCGGCGCGCTTCGCATCACCGTCGGTCACTCCACCACGGAGGCCGACGTTGACGCGTTTCTTGCTGCCCTGCCCGGGGCATTTTCCCGGGCACGCCGCGCCGGATTGAGCGGTCGAAACGTCACGGCCCGCTCCGCCGCAGGCACACCGGCCGGCAATGCTCCCGATGCCACGGCGGCGGTGTCCCGTGGTTAGGCGTCTCGCCGCGCTCGCCGTGGCGGCGGCGATCCTTGCAAGCGGCCTGACCGCGTGCACGTCAGGGGCGCCGGCGACCGTCCCCTCGCCCACCCCGACCCAGAGCGTGCCGGCCGACCCGGCCCTCAAGTCCCAGTTCCCGTCATCATTCACCGCCCAGACCGCGCAGGCCGAATCGCTGCGGTTGGCCGACGCGATTGATGCGCTTCTTCCGAAGAACATTGTCCTGAACGTGGCCAACACGGCTCAGCTCGTGCCGGCGACCACCGGAGCCGGTTCTTACTTCGGCGTGCTTCAGCACATCACGATCAGCCCAACCGTCGATCCGGTCCTCGCGGCGAAGTCCATTGCGCAGAAGCTAGTCGCGTCCGGCTGGTCGCAGCTGCAGGCTCAGGACAAGAACGGTGTGCACCTCGTCAACCTCTCCAGCGGATCCAACGTGAAGACCTCATGGTTCCTCGTTCTGAGCGGCGACCCCCGCGTGGCCAATCAGTCAGTGGTGTCGCTGCAGCTGGCGAGCCCCGACCTGCCGTAGCCCGCGGCCTGGCTTGCCCCATGGTGCTCGAATCGGCCTCGCCTAGACTTGAGACATGAAAGTTTTGGCGGCAATGAGTGGCGGAGTCGACTCCGCGGTGGCCGCGGCGCGAGCGGTGGATGCCGGCCACGACGTGGTCGGCGTTCATCTTGCGCTCAGCCGGATGCCGGGAACGCTCCGCACCGGCGCCCGCGGCTGCTGCACGATCGAAGACTCGATGGATGCTCAGCGGGCAGCGAACATCATTGGCATTCCGTACTACGTGTGGGACTTCTCCGAACGCTTCAAGCTCGACGTTGTCGACGACTTCGTCGCCGAATATTCGGCCGGCCGCACCCCGAACCCGTGCATGCGCTGCAACGAGCGAATCAAATTCGCCGCCTTGCTTGAGAAGGCGATCGACCTCGGCTTCGACGCCGTTGCCACCGGCCACTACGCGAGCATCCTCACCGATGCCAACGGCAACCGGGAGCTGCATCGGGCCGCCGCCTGGGCGAAGGACCAGTCTTACGTGCTCGGTGTGCTTACGGCCGAGCAGCTCGCCCACTCGATGTTCCCACTCGGCGCGACCCCGTCGAAGGCGGAGGTGCGAGCCGAGGCGGCCGAGCGCGGTTTTAGCGTCGCGAGCAAGCCGGACTCCCATGACATCTGTTTCATTCCGGACGGCGACACCCGCGGGTGGCTCGCCGATCGCGTCGGAGCCGAGCCCGGCATCATCCTCGAGCGAGACGGATCGGTTGTCGGCAGTCACGAGGGAGCTGCGGCCTTCACCGTGGGGCAGCGCAAGGGGCTCAACCTCGGTGTTCCCTCTCCCGACGGTCGGCCCCGATTCGTTCTCGAGGTTCGTCCGAGCAGCAACACCGTTGTCGTCGGGCCGAAGGAGGCCCTCGACCTCGCCGAAGTCGCCGGCTCGAAGTTCAGCTGGGCGGGGCTTGCGCCGACCGACCCGAGCACGGCGTTCGACGTTCACGTGCAGATCCGCGCACATTCCGATCCGGTGCCTGCCGTCGCAGTCGTGCGCGATGGCGAGCTGGTGATCCGACCGACGACTCCGCTGAACGGTGTGGCTCCGGGACAAACTGCTGTCGTCTATGTTGGCACTCGGGTCCTCGGCCAGTGCACGATCGACCGCACGGTGTCTGCCGTACCCGTTTCCGCCGCCTGATTTACCACATCGGCCGCACGGCCGG
>JAUZFY010000036.1 GCA_030840185.1 Microbacteriaceae bacterium
TGCTGAATCCCTGGTCGGCGGTGACTTCGGGTTGTTGGATCCCTTCGCCTGCAGAAGGCCCGGGGTACGCAGCATGTATGAGATGAGGTACAGCGCAACGTAGTTGAGCATGATCGTGACGATCACCTCGTGCGCTCCCGTCCTGGCTCGAAGCAGACCGACGATTCCGCCCCACAGGGCGCCCCCGACGATCCCGGCGATCAGGGCGACGATGAGGTGCAGCGGGAACGGAAGGTTGAACGAGAATCCGACCCACCCGGCGCACGCCGCGGCGATGAGGATCTGCCCCTGTCCGCCAATGTTGAACAGGCCAACCCGAAAGGCAACGGCGACACCGAGCCCAGCGGCGATGAGCGGGGTCGCGAAGGTGAGGCTTTCGGTCAGCGGTTTGATGCCCGCGGCAAAGGTTGGACGGCCGAAGTTGTAGATCGAACCCTGGAACAGCGCGACGTAGGCTCCCGAGACCGCGTTCCAGATGGCTTGGAAGGTGTCGGTCGGGCGGGAGAAGAAGTAGCCGGAGGCCGCGCGCACACCGGGGTCGGTGAGCGCGATGAGAATGGCACCGGCGACGAGGGCGAGTACGACGGCGAGCACCGAGATCAGGGCGTTGCCGCTCGCGATCTCGCGGAGCACTCCGGCGAACCGCGACTGCGGCTCGTCCGGAGCCGGAGTGGGAACCGCCTCTTCGGCGGGGATCTGGTCAACATCCAGGGTCTCCGGAACCTGCGCGTTCGTCGAGACCTCGCCCTTGGAGGGAATCTGCGAGTCGGTCACGCGGCTACCTCCGTCGAGACGGGCGCTTCGCCCGCCATCATGAGCCCGAGCACTTCTCTCGGCGTGGTTCCGGGCACGATGCCCACTATCGATCCGCGATACATCACCGCGATGCGGTCGGCGAGGGCGACGACCTCGTCGAGTTCGGTGGAGACGACAATTACCGGCGTTCCCGCGTCTCTGGTCTGGACAATGCGGCTGTGCACGAACTCGATTGAGCCGACGTCCAGCCCGCGGGTCGGTTGCGCGGCGACGAGGAGGCGCAGGGACCGGCTGAGTTCCCGCGCAAGCACAACCTTTTGCTGATTGCCGCCGGACAGGCGACCGGCGTGGGTGCCGACGCCCTGTGCGCGGATGTCGAACTCGGCGATCTTCTCCTGCGCGAATTCCGCCAGGGCGCCGAGTTGTAGGTTGCCATTCTTCACGAACGGCGCCCGGTCGGACCGGTCGAGCATGAGATTCTCGGCGATCGTGAACTCGGCGATCAGTCCGTCTTCCCCACGGTCTTCCGGCACAAAACCGACCCCGGCGTCGAGCACCGATCGCACGCTCGCCCGGCGCAGCTCCGCGCCATCCAGGGTGATCGACCCGGTCACCCGCGGCTGGAGGCCCATGATGGCCTCGGTCAGTTCAGTCTGCCCGTTGCCCTGCACACCGGCGATCGCGAGGATCTCGCCGGCGTGCACGTCGAAGCTCACGTCATTCACCACGACGTGGCCCAGTGCGTCGATCACGGAGAGGTTCCGCACGGCGAGGGCCGAAGCTCCGGCCTGTGCCGCCGCCTTCTGCACGGTCAGCTCGACGGAACGGCCCACCATGAGCGAGGCCAACTCGGCGTTGGTCGCGGTGGGCGCCGCTTCGCCGATCACCTTCCCGAGCCGGATGACGGTGATGCGATCCGCGACCTCGCGAACCTCGCGAAGTTTGTGAGTGATGAAGACGATGGACGTTCCGGCCGCCTTGAGCTGCCGCATGATCGCCATGAGCTCGTCCGTCTCCTGCGGCGTCAGCACCGCGGTCGGTTCGTCGAAGACGAGGACCTTTGCGTCGCGAGACAGTGCCTTGATGATCTCGACCCGCTGCTGCACCCCGACGGGCAGGTCTGCGACGAGCGCATCCGGATCGATGTCGAAACCGAACCGGGCGGAAATGTCGCGCACCTGCTCGCGCGCGGCCACGAGGTTAAGCCGGCCACCGAAAGTGGTCTGTTCGTGACCGAGCATCACATTCTCGGCGACGGTGAAGACGGGGATCAGCATGAAGTGCTGATGCACCATGCCGATCCCGGCGCTCATGGCGTCGCCGGGGCCGGAGAAGTGCTGGACCACATCGTCGATCAGGATCTCGCCCTCGTCAGCCTGGTACAGGCCGTAGAGAACGTTCATGAGGGTGGACTTGCCTGCTCCGTTCTCTCCGAGCAGACAGTGGATCTCGCCGGGTTCGGCCACGAGGTCGATGTGGTCGTTGGCCACAAGGGCACCAAACCGCTTGGTGATCCCACGGAGTTCGAGCTTCATGCGATCCAATCTATCCGGCCACGCAGTCGCGGGGTCACGAAAGAACGTGTAGCAGGTCGGTGGCCAGCGATGCTGGTCCCCGACCCTGTGCTGTGGTGCAGTTATTCCTGGCTGGAGAGGTAGGACTTCACCGTGAGCTTGCCGCTGATGATGTCGCCCTTGATCGCGTCGAGCTCCTTCTGCAGGTCTGGGTTCACCTTGCTGGCGAAGTCGTGGAACGGGGCGATGCCCACTCCGTGGTTCTTCAGCGTTCCGACGTAGGCAACGTTGTCGAACGTGCCGGTCTTCTGCTTCGCGGTCAGCTTCACGACGGCCTGCACTGCCGGGTCAATGCCCTTGAGCACCGAGGTGAGGTACAGCTTGTCGTAGGTCGGGAAGGTGTTAAAGACGTCGGCGTCGGCGCCCATGAGCGCGATGTCCTTGCCGGAGTCGGTGATCGCAGCTCCCGCGCTCTGGAAGATCGGGCCACCAACCGGGAAGATCACATCAGCACCCTGGTCGATGAGGTTCTGAGCTGTGCTCTTGGCCGTGTCATTCGCCGCGAAGCCGCCCGTAAAGGAACCGGTCTGATTTGCGGCGTCCCAGCCGACGACCTTGACGCTCTTGCTCTTGGCCTTGTTGTAGCCGTCGACGCCATTGGCGAAGCCGTCCATGAACGTCGTGACGGTCGGGAACTGCATGCCACCAAAGGTTCCGACAACGCCGGACTTGCTGTAGCTTGCCGCGGCGTAGCCGCCAAGGTAGGCCGCCTGTGCGGTGTCAAAGAGGATCGGCTTGATGTTCGGCGCGTCGACCTTGCCGTCGGGGATGTCGTTGCCCTTGGCATCCTTGGCACCGGAGTTGTCCGCCGCGTCGTCGATGATGGCGAACTGGATGTCCGGGTTGGCCTTGGCCGCGGTGATGGTCGCTGCGGACAGGTTGAACCCGACGGTGACGATCAGATTGCAGTTGGCGGCGACCATGCTGTCGATGTTCGGCGCGTAGTCGGTGTCGGAGTTCGACTCCGCCTTCTTGTAGGTCGCGCCAACGGCCTTCGCTCCGGCAATCAGGCCCTCCAGTCCGAGCTGGTTGAAGGACTTGTCGTCGAACCCGCCGTTGTCGGAAACCATGCACGGGAGGAACTTGGACGTTGTGGTCGCCGTTCCGCCCTGTTTCGGTGCTGATGCGCAGCCGGCGAGCAGAACCGCCATGCCGACCATGGCGAGGGCGCTCGTGGCGACCTTACGCGTGGTGATTTTCACAATGTCCTCCAGGAAAAATGCTGGCGCAGCAGGGATTGCCGTCGCCGTAATGGTCTACAGGCTATCCGCTGTTGATACCGCGACAGATGCTCGAAGCCGAGCTGTCTCCGAATGGTTATGAAGATGCGATTGGGGCGAAATGTCGCGGAAATAATCAGGAGGTATGGGCCGGTTTCGGCCGAGCGTTCGACCCCTACTTGGGGGCGCTCGGTGATGTCACCGTGATTGTGCCGGCGACGATATCCGCTTTGAGCTTCTTTACTTCGGCCTGGAGTGCCGGGCTGACCTTCGAAGCCATGTCGTGGTAGCCAGAGATGCCGACTCCGCCGTTCTTCAACGTTCCGACATACGGGGTGTTGGTGAAGGTGTTCTTCTTGCTCTCGCCGACGATCTTCACGACTGCATCCCCGGTCCGCTTCTCCACAGAGGTCAGCAGAATCGGGCGATACTCGGCCGGGAGGGTCTCATACCCGTCGGAATCGACCCAAATCAGGGAGACGTTTCCGGCCTGAAGCGCGGCCGCCGCCGCGCCCTCGCCCACCTGTCCCGCGACCGGAAGGATGACATCCGCCCCCTGATCGATGAGGCCCTGGGTCACGGTGAGGCCCTTGCCGGTGTCCTCGAAGTCGCCGGTGAACAGGCCATCCTGCTTCTGCTTGCTCCAACCGATGGCCTGCACCTTCGTGCCATGAATCTCGTTGTAGTGGGCGACACCGTCGACGAACCCGTCCATGAACAGGGTGACGGGCGGCTGATTGCCACCGCCGAAGGTCGCGACCTTTCCGGTCTTCGAGACTCCGGCGGCCAGATACCCGGCGAGATACGCGGCTTGTGCGGTGTCGAACACGATCGGTTTGATGTTCGGCGCGTCGACGGTGTCGTCGACGATCGAAAAGTCCGTGTTCGGGTTGGCCTTGGCCGCTTTGGTCACGGCCGGGGTGAGCTCGTAGCCGACGGTGAGCACGAACTTGCAGCCGCTCGCAACCGCTTGCTCCACGTTCGGCTCGAGGTCGGTCTCGGCGTTCGACACGAGCACCTTCGCGCTGATGTTGAGGCTCTTCTCCGCGGACTGAAGTCCCGCCCAGCTTGCCTGGTTGAACGAGCGGTCCTGGAGGCCTCCGGAGTTCGTTACCATCCGGGCACAGAAGTTGGATGCGGTCGGCGCGGTGGTCTTCTCCGGGGCGGTCGCACAGCCGGAGAGCACGATGAGAGCGGCGCCGAGGACGGCGAGGGAACGGACACTGGTCGAGATTCGCATTGGTACTCCTCTCTATTACGGAACGTCTACAGAACGTCGCTGCGGCCGGAAAGCTTTAGAGCGTCCACGACCGCTTTAACACGCTGCGCGTTGGCGCTCGTGGTGACAAGCAGGGCGTCCGGAGTGTCCACGACGACAATATCGGTGACACCGATCAGGGAGATGAGGCGACCGGTCTGGCTGACGACCACGCCACTCGACGCATCGGCGAGAACGCGCGCGTTTTCGCCGAGGATCGCGAGGTCGGACTTGCGCCCGCGAGAGTGCAGCTTCGCGATGGCCGCGAAGTCGCCAACATCGTCCCAGTCGAAATCGCCGGGGATCACCGCGAGTCGACCCGCCTTCGCGGCCGGCTCCGCGACCGTGTAGTCGATGGCGATCTTCTTCAGCACCGGCCAGACCTTGTCGACAACGGCGCCGCGACGCGGGGTGTCCCACGCTTCCGCAAGCTCGGTCAGTCCCGCGAGAAGCTCCGGTTCGGTCTCCCCCAGTTGGGCGAGCAACACGTCCGCACGGGAGATGAACATTCCGCCGTTCCAGAGGTAGTTTCCATCGGCGAGGTATTTCTGCGCCGTCGCCAGGTCCGGCTTCTCGACGAAGGTGTCGACCGCGACCGCGCTCGGCGCCGCGTCGATCTCGAGCGAGCTGCCGCAGTGGATGTAGCCGAAGCCGACCGCCGGATCGGTTGGGGTGATTCCGATAGTGGCGATGTAGCCAGCATCCGCCGCCGCGACCGCTTCGATGACGGCACGTTTGAAGCCCCGAGTATCCGTTATCACGTGGTCAGCCGCGAACGAGCCGATGATCACATCGGGCTCGCGACGCATCAGGATCGCGGCGGCGAGTCCGATCGCCGCCGAGGAATCCTTCGGCTCGCTCTCGAGCACGACATTCGCGTCGATCAGGCTGGGTAGCTGCGCCTCGACGGCGGCGCGGTGTGCTCGCCCGGTGACGACCATGATCCGGTCCGCTCCGGACAGCGGCAACAGACGGTCCCAGGTCGCCCGAAGCAGGGTGCTCCCCGACCCGGTGAGGTCGTGGAGGAACTTGGGGGCGTCCGCGCGTGACAGCGGCCACAGCCGGGATCCGATGCCCCCGGCAGGAATCACACTGTAAAAGCGATCGAGCGCGCCGCGTTGCTGTGCCATTCCACCACCCTAGAGCGTGATGGGTTTTATGGCGCCTTAACTATCTTGACGCCGAGATAGTTAGGGCA
>JAUZFY010000039.1 GCA_030840185.1 Microbacteriaceae bacterium
GGCTGAAGTCGGTCTGGCATGTGTGTGATTCGCGATCGTCCGGGCCGCGAGCGGCATTGCGAGGGTGGTCGGGATTGACAACTCGTCCACCTGAGGTAACCTAACACCAAGAATTTGAACGATCAAAGTTTTTACGCCCCGGAGCCGGCAAGCACGCTGGCGGGCGTGCTTTGAAGGTACTTGACCGTTCAAAGAGCAGCCAAAGGAGGCGGCGTGGCGCAGCTACCAACGGTCGAAGACGTGGCTCGCGTTGCGAGCGTCTCGCGGCAGACCGTATCGAACGTGTTGAATAGCCCGCACGTCGTCAAGGCGGCCACACGGGAGCGCGTGGAAGCCGCCATCCTCGAGTTGGGTTACCGCCAAAATGCCTCGGCTCGGCGATTGCGCACGCGCAAGTCCGCAACCCTTGGCATTCGTCTCGATCCAATGACCGACGGGATCTCCGGTTCCATTCTCGACCGCTTCCTCCATGCTCTGACCGAGCAAGCGGACGACCGCGGCATGCGGGTGATGCTTTTCACGGCAAGCGGACCCCAAGGCGAAATCGACCAGATCAGCCGGCTCCGCGATGGCGCGGACGTCGATGCCTTCGTGCTCACCTCCACGTTCCACGGCGACCCACGCACCGAGTGGCTCATTGCGAACGACGTGCCTTTCGTCACCTTCGGCCGCCCCTGGGGAATCGATGACATGAACGATCCGCAGCACCTGTGGGTGGACGTGGATGGCGCGGCCGGAACCCGCGCGGCAACCGAGCACCTGATTGATACCGGCGCCCGGCGCATCCTCTATGTGGGATGGCCGAGCCCGTCCGGAACCGGAGACGACCGCCGCCGCGGCTGGGAAAGCGCAATGCGTGAGCGCCTCGGTTGCAGTGACGCCGACTTGGACGGGCTACACGTGACCGCCGACGAGGGCGTTGTGCAGGGAAGCGCCGCGGTCTCCCCGCTGCTGGCCGCCCTCCCCGCGCCGGACGCCATCGTGTGCGTCAGCGACTCGCTGGCACTCGGCGCCATGACGGCCGCAGCATCCGCCGGCCTCAGCGGCCTGCCGATAGTCGGTTTCGACAACACGCCTGTGGCCGCCGCGGTCGGCCTCTCGAGCGTGGAGCAATGCCTCGGTGACGTTGCAGCCGGAGCGCTCGAGCTGCTCATGGGTTCGACGGGCAACGACATTGTCGGCGCGGATCTCAGCCCGGGCGAGGCGCACCGTCTCATCACACCGGAGCTCGTTATCCGTTCGCCACGCCATCTTCCGCTGTTCGATCGAGCGGCAGCCACGAATGCACCAGGCAATCACGAAGAAAGGGAAAGACCATGAACACGAAGGGGTGGGTCGCGCTTGTCGCGGCAGCAGGGCTCGTCGCGAGCCTCACTGGCTGTTCCTCAAGTTCGAGCGGTTCGGGCGGAACTGACACCAGCAAGTACACGCCGATGACGCTGATGATCGGGTCAAGCGGCGATGCTGAGACCAAGGCAGTGCAGGCGGCCGCGAGCAGTTGGGCAAAGGCGAACAAGACGAAGGTGACCGTGACGGCGGCGAGTGACCTCACACAGCAACTCGGCCAGGGCTTCTCCGGTGGCAACCCGCCAGACCTGTTCTATATGAGCTGGGACCAGTTCCAGACCTACGCGAGCAAGAAGTACCTCGATCCGTACGCGGGCCAGCAGGCCAATGCGTCCGCGTTCTATCCGGCGCTGAAGAGCGCGTTCAGCTACGGCGGCAAGTTCTACTGTGAGCCGAAAGACTTCTCCACACTCGGTCTCATCATCAACACCGACAAGTGGGCGGCTGCCGGATTGACGGATGCCGACATCCCGAAGGATTGGGCCGGTCTCGAGGCCGTCGCCAAGAAGCTGACGACCGGTGACACGGTCGGGCTATCCTTCGGCCCGGAGTACGCCCGCATGGGCGTCTTCATGAATCAGGCCGGCGGATCGCTTCTGAGCAAGGACGGCAAGAAGGTTACAGCCGACTCGGCCGCGAACGTCGCCGGGCTCGAGGAGGTAAAGAAGCTGGCCGGCGAAGGCGTGCTCAAGTTCCCGTCGGCGCTTGACTCCGGGTGGAGCGGCGAGGCCCTCGGAAAGGGCAAGGCCGCGATGGTGATCGAGGGTCCGTGGATCAGTGGGCTCAAGACCGACTATCCCAACCTGAAATACACGGTGGCCGAATTGCCAGCCGGCAAGGAGAAGTCCACGTTCACATTCAGTAATTGCTGGGGCATCCCCGCGCAGTCGAAGACCTCTGCTGAGGCGCAGAGTCTTGTGAAATCCCTCACGAATGACACCCAGCAGCTCAAGTTCTCGGCAGCGTTCGGGGTCATCCCCTCCACGGAGACCGCAGCCAAGGAGTACGCGACGAAATACCCGGGCAACGCCGCGTTCGTCAAGAGCAACGACTACGCCGTGAGCCCGGTGGCATTCGCGGGGGCTGCGACCGTCATCACCGACTTCAACTCCCAGCTCGAGGGGATTGCCACCGCTGATCCGAAGACGATCCTCGCGTCGCTGCAGAAGAACCTGCAGGCCGCGCTGGACGCTACGAAGTAGAAGACGACAGACAGCGGAAGGCAGGGCACATCGTGATCGGAATTCATGCACCACGGTGCCGAAGATGAACGCGAATGCCCTGCCCCACGCTGCCCGCCGAGGGGACAAGAGGCCAGCCCGCGGCAACGGCATCCGCTCCGGCGAGGGCGGCTCCGGCTGGTTGTTCACCGCTCCAGCGATCATCATCATCGGCGTCTTCCTTGTGTTGCCGATCTTCCTCGCCCTGTGGGTGAGCGTCAGCGACTGGAGCGGCCTCGGCTCGCCGATCAACTCGCAGGTTGGCTTCGTCGGCGCCAAGAACTACCAGAGCGTGCTGACCGCCGGCGGCCTGGCCGAGCAAACCTTCGGTACCTCCATTCGCAACAACCTCTGGTTCGTCGTCTTCGTCGTGCCGCTGCAGACGGCGATTGCCCTGTTCCTGGCGGTGCAGGTGAACCGGCGGCTTCTTCGCGCCCGTGGCTTCTTCCGCACGGCGTTCTACTTCCCGTCCGTCACCAGCGCCGTCGCCATCACCGGAATCTTCATCTTCCTGTTCGCCAGTTCCGGGGCGGTCAACCAGATCATCGCGGCGCTTGGCGGCACCGGCCCGACCTGGTTCGCGGACTCTCGGGGCATTTTCCACATCGTCGCCAGCTGGTTCGGGGTGGGCAACAATCCGCCCGGGCTTTCGGGCACAGCGCTGCTCGAGTTGAGCTGGTGGGACTGGCTGTCCGGGCCAAGCGTCGCCATGTGCGTGATCATCATTTTGGTGGTCTTCACGACATCCGGAACCTTCATGCTGCTGTTCCTCGCGGCGCTGCAGAACATCGGCGGCGAGATTGAGGAGGCCGCGCTCGTCGATGGGGCAGGTCCGTTCCGCAAGTTCTTCGGAGTGACCCTCCCGATGCTCAAGCCGACACTGTTCACAGTGTTGACCCTCGGGCTCATCGGCACCTGGCAGATTTTCGACCAGATCTATATCCTCGGGGGAGGCAAGCCGGCGAACACGACCCTGACCCCTGCGTTCCTCGCCTATCAGACCTCATTCAAGAACCTCAACTGGGGCGACGGCGCAGCGATCTCGTTCATCCTGTTCGCGATCATTGTCGTGCTGACCGCACTGCAGCGCATCATCCTGCGCGACCGCAGCAATAAGGAGCGCCTCGACAAGCCGCTGGCGAGACTGCTGCGCAACGGGAGCATCCCACCGAACGGCGGCGCACAATGAGCACGACGGCTCTTCCCGCCCAAGTCGACAGCGCCATCCAGGGGACAATCAGGGCGCAGCAGCCGGTTCGCCGGGCTGGCCGCCGCTCGGCCTGGCAGCGATATCGTGTCGGGCCGATCCTCAGCTACGCGATGCTCATCCTCTTCGCGGCAATCTACATCTACCCGTTCCTGGTGGCGCTCTCGGGCTCATTCAAGACGGATGCCGACGCCACGGCCAATCCACTGCAACTGATTCCGCGGGACTGGTCGTTCGCCGCGTACACGAGGCTGTTCACGAATGTCCCGCTCCCGCTCTGGGCGATGAATTCGATCATCGTCACCGTGGTCGTGACGGTGTGCCGCGTGTTTCTGGACTCCCTGGCCGCGTATGCGCTGTCACGCCTTAGCTTTCGCGGACGCGCGATCATCTTCAGCAGCCTGATCGCTGTCATGTCGGTGCCAAACGTGGTGCTGCTCATCCCACGCTTCCTCGTTTTGAAGCAGTTCGGCATGTACGACACCTATATGGGAATGATCATCCCGCTCGTCGTCGACGCGGGCGGCATCTTCATCATGAAACAGTTCTTCGAGTCCATCCCGGTGAGTGTGGAGGAGGCCGCACGGATCGACGGAGCCGGCATCTTCCGTACCTTTTGGACGATCGTGCTGCCGATGGCCCGTCCCGCTCTGGTGACCCTCTTCATCCTGAG
>JAUZFY010000045.1 GCA_030840185.1 Microbacteriaceae bacterium
CCAGCGACCGGCCGACCGACTGCCTACCGACCGCTCGCCGCTCGACGGAGTGGACCTGCTGCTTGCCGACCTCGACGGAGTCGTCTACAAGGGCGACGCGGCCATCCCGCACGCGGTCGAGAGCATCACCGATGCGTCGGAGGGGCGTCGAATCGGCTACCTCACCAACAACGCCTCCCGCACCGCGGCATCCGTCGCGGAACATCTCGCCGAACTTGGCCTCGCCGTGACCGCGGATGACGTGGTGACGTCCCCGCAGGCGGCGGTCAGACTGCTCGCCAACCTGGTTCCCGCCGGATCGACGGTACTCGTCGTCGGCGGCGAGGGACTGACCTCGGTCACCGAGGCGGCGGGCTTCGTCGTCACCCGGTCGGCGCTCGACCACCCGGCCGCCGTCATTCAGGGCTTCGCGCCGGAGGTCGGCTGGAAGGACCTCGCCGAGGCATCCTTCGCCCTCAACGACGACGCCGCGCGTCCGTGGGTCGCGACCAACACCGACTGGACCATTCCCGTGGCGCGCGGCATCGCTCCAGGCAACGGCACCCTCGTTGGCGCGGTACACAATGCCGTCGGCCGACTGCCGGTGGTTGCCGGGAAGCCGGAGGTCGCGATCTTCGAAGAGGCGGTGCGCCGGTTCGGCGGATCCACGCCACTGTTTATCGGCGACCGCCTCGACACCGACATCGTCGGCGCCAACCGGGCCGGCATGAAATCGGTGCTCGTGCTCACCGGAATCGACGGGCCGAAGCAAGTGCTCGCGGCCGACAAGAAGTCACGCCCGACCTACATCCTCGACGACCTGCGCGGACTGGACGAGCCGTACCCTGCTGCGATCACGTCGACTGACGCGGCGACGGGTGATCGAATAGTCACGGTCGGGTCTTCCGCCGTTCGCTTCGCGGGGACGGTTGTCTCGGTCGAGAACGCGGGAGAGCGCCCCATCGATCTGCTGAGGGCCGCGGCATCCGCAATATGGGAGTCTGGGCTGCCGATCTACGGGCTGGATGTCGCACCCGAACTGTACTCGTGAGGGTAGCGTTGGGGGATGCCTGAGCAGACGGACGCCCTGAACGACGCAGCCCCGAACGACACAGCGTCGCAGCCCGACCCGGGCGACTCAAGCGACTCGAGCGCCCTCCTGTCCCGGCTGCGGGTGATCGAAGACCAGCCGCTCGACCAGCGGGCCGCGGCGTTCACTCAGATTCACGACAGGCTGCAGTCGACCCTCGAGGGCGGGGACTCGTCGCATCAGCATGGCTGACTCGCGATTGGATGCCGCCCTGGCCGAACGGGGAATCGCCCGGTCGCGCACCCACGCGGCGCGGCTCATCGCCGACGGTTCGGTGACGGTCGACGGCAAGACGGTGCTCAAGCCCTCGGTGCGCGTCGCAGAGGAGCAGGTTCTCGCGCTCACTGCCCTCGACCACTACGTGAGCCGAGCCGCGCACAAGCTTCTCGCCGCGCTCGACGAGTTCGACGTTCCGGTGGCCGGGCGCGACGCGCTCGACGTTGGCGCGTCGACCGGCGGCTTCACCCAGGTTCTGCTCGAGCGCGGCGCCGCATCCGTTGTCGCCCTCGACGTCGGGCACGGACAGCTCGACCCGCTCGTTGGCACAAATCCGGCCGTGACGGTGATCGAGGGATTCAACGCCCGGGAGCTGACCGGGCAGAGCCTGGATGCCGCGGCCGGTCGCCCGGTGCGGGCGAGCATCGTCGTCGCTGATCTCTCCTTCATCTCACTCACGACGGTGTTGCCGGCGATCGTTTCGACCGTCGGCCTCGAGGCCGATTACCTACTTCTGATCAAGCCGCAGTTCGAGGTCGGACGCACGGGAGTGCGGGAGGGCATCGTTCACGATCCGGGTCTTAGGGCCGAGGCCATGAGTGACGTGCTCTGGACTGCGTGGGATCTCGCCCTTCCGACGGCCGGACTGATCGCCTCCCCGATCCTCGGTGGGGCGGGAAACCACGAGTATCTGGTCTGGCTGAGCGCGACCTCAGGAAGCAATCCGACAGAATGGTCTGACCGGGTTCTTGCCCTCTCCCGACCGGAGTGAGCGCGGCGGCGGTGGTGGGACCGACGAATCCGATGACGAGTTCTGACAAGCACGAGGAGATCAAGTGGCTACACGGTACATGCTCGTCGTCGCCCACACCGGCCGGGAAGAGTCTCTCACCGCCGCGGTGACCGTGTGCCGCCAGTTGCTTGCCGCCGAGATCATCCCCGTGATGCGCCGCGACGTACACGCCGACGTGCTCGCCAAGGCGCCCGAACTGACCTCGGTTGTAGTGCTCGGCGAGACCGTGGAAACCTCCCAAGTGGAACTCGCGATCGTTCTCGGCGGAGACGGCACCATTCTCCGCGCGGCCGAAATCACGAGGGGCTGCGGTGCCCCACTGCTCGGCGTCAACCTCGGACACGTCGGGTTCCTGGCCGAAAGCGAACGCGACAACCTCCTTGACACGGTCCGACGAGCCGTCGATCGCGACTACGAGGTCGAAGAGCGCATGACCCTCGCGGTGCGGGTCAAGGTCGACTCTGAGGTCATCTACGAGACCTGGGCGCTCAACGAGGCGACGGTCGAGAAGGGCAGCCGGGAGCGGATTCTCGAGGTCGTGATCGAAGTGGACGGCCGACCGCTGTCGTCGTTCGGGTGCGACGGCGTCGTCATGTCCAGCCCAACCGGCTCGACGGCGTACGCGTTCTCGGCCGGCGGCCCGATCGTCTGGCCCGAGGTCGATGCCATGTTGCTTGTGCCGCTGAGCCCGCACGCCCTGTTCGCCCGGCCGCTCGTCGTCGGACCGAACTCGGTCTTCGCGGTCGAGGTGCTCGCCCGAACCCAGGGCACCGGCGTGCTGTGGTGTGACGGACGCCGCACCTACGATCTGCCGCCCGGAGCGCGGGTCGTCGTGCGCCGTTCGCCGGTCCCGGTTCGACTCGCGCGCTTACACCACGGTCCGTTCACCGACCGCCTGGTCGGCAAGTTCAACCTTCCGACCAGCGGATGGCGCGGCCCGGTTGATGGCGAAGGCGCGACCCAGTGATCGAAGAGATCCTGATCCGCAACCTCGGTGTTATCGGCGAGGCTCGGTTGCCCCTCGGACCCGGATTCACCGCGCTTACCGGGGAGACCGGAGCCGGGAAGACCATGGTTGTCACGGCCCTCGGGCTGCTGCTCGGTGACCGGTCCGATAGCTCGATGCTGCGCGCGGGCGGGGGCTCGGCGATCGTCGAGGGCCACTGGCTCGTCGACCAG
>JAUZFY010000147.1 GCA_030840185.1 Microbacteriaceae bacterium
GGCCGTAGTGCGGCGCCGTGTCGAAGTAGCGGATGCCGGCATCCCAGGCGGCCTCGAGGATGGCGACGGCCTCATCGTCGGTGAGTTCACGATAGAGGTTTCCGAGATTGGCGGCTCCGTAGCCGAGTCGACCAAAGTCGATGTCACCCATCCGAGTCCCTCCAACGCGACCGACGCACCGAATGCGCCTCCTACTACCGAATCAGCCGAGCTTAGACATCTGATGTATTTGCTGTCAAATCGTCGAATCAGCACGAAACGCCCGACTTTGACCTCAAAAGTGAGGCTATAGTTCTGACGTTAGAGCACTTTGGGATGAGGAAACAATCGATGAAACTTGCGCGACTTGGCGCCTTGGGCGCAGAGCGGCCGGCAGTCCTGCACGAGGGCGCCTATTACGACATCGGGGCGCTGACCCCCGACATCACAGGCGAATTTCTTGCCGGCGACGGCATCGCCAGAGCAGCGGAAGCCCTTGCCTCCGGCCGGCTTCCGCTCATCGAGGATGCGGAGACGCTTCGCATCGGCGCGCCCATTGTGCGTCCGAGCGCCATCATCTGCATCGGAATGAACTACTCGGCCCACGCGGCCGAGTCCGGATCGGCCCCACCCGCCGTGCCGATCATGTTCCTCAAGACACCCAACACCCTTGGCGGACCCAACGACGACGTACCGATCCCCCGCAACAGTTCGAAGACCGACTGGGAGGTTGAGCTCGGGGTCGTCATCGGCGAGCGAGCTTCCTATCTGGATTCCCCGGCCGACAGCATCCGGCACATCGCCGGATTCGTCACGACCAACGATCTCTCGGAGCGGGAATTCCAGCTCGAGATTTCGGGCGGCCAGTGGTCGAAGGGAAAGAGCGCCGCGGGATTCAGCCCCACCGGCCCGTGGCTGGTGACTCCGGACGAGGTGGACTATCGCGACCTGCGTCTGCGCAGCTGGGTGAACGGCGAACCGCGCCAGGACTCCTCGACGGGCGGCCTCATCTTCGACGTCGACTACATCATTTGGCACCTCAGCCAGTTTCTTGTGCTCGAGCCGGGCGACCTCGTCATGACCGGCACGCCGGAGGGCGTCGCGCTCTCCGGACGGTTCCCCTACCTTCGCGCCGGGGATGTCTGCGAAATCGAAATCGACGGTCTCGGGCGCCAGCGCCAGAGCTTCGTCCCGGCATAGGAGCCAACATGAATGAATTCGACAACCTGGTCGCGATTGTCACCGGCGGAGCATCCGGGATCGGGGCGGCCATCACCCGGCGCCTCGGTGCCGGCGGGGCGCAGGTCGCCGTCTTCGACCTTCAACCGGATGCCGCGGATCCCTCGCACTTCGCGGTCAACGTCGCCGACGACGCGTCGGTGCGCGCCGGAGTCGCCGCGGTCGCCGAACGCTACGGGCGGATCGATATCGTGATCAACAATGCCGGAATCGGCGCCCAGGGCACGATCGCCGACAATGACGACGACGAATGGGCGCGAGTGCTCAACATCAACGTGATCGGAATCGCCCGCGTCACCCGGGCGGCGCTTCCGTACCTCCGCGAATCGCCGTCGGCCGCGATAGTGAATACATCATCGATAGCCGCGACCGCCGGGCTGCCCGCCCGCGCCCTCTACACCGCGTCGAAGGGCGCCGTGCTCTCGCTCACTCGGGCGATGGCCGCCGACCATTTGCGCGAGGGAATTCGGGTGAATTGCGTCAACCCGGGCACCGCGGACACCCCCTGGGTGAGTCGGCTGCTCGACAGTGCTGCCGATCCAGCGGCAGAGCGGGCAGCTCTCAACGCCCGCCAGCCGCACGGGCGGCTCGTGAAGGCCGATGAGGTGGCAGATGCCGTCGCTTACCTCGCAAGTCCGCGATCCGGTTCGACCACTGGAACCTCCATTGCCGTCGATGGCGGCATGCAGGACCTGCGGTTGCGTCCGGAATAGCGGCACCGCGGCCGATCCGCACTCCTAGGCAACGTCGGGCTCCCGCGCGATCCGGCGGGTTAGGAGCAAATGCGTTGCGCACTCGTTTCTCCGGAGCTTCCCCCTCGTGGCTTCCTGCCGCTGGCTGATCAGCGCGCCGACACCCCACCCC
The DNA here is from genome assembly GCA_030840185.1 of Microbacteriaceae bacterium. GTDB lineage: Bacteria > Actinomycetota > Actinomycetes > Actinomycetales > Microbacteriaceae > Lacisediminihabitans. Next base: position 2,083 of record JAUZFY010000147.1, read on the forward strand.
GAAGACTCGTTTCTCCGGAGGTTTCCGGTTTTCGCCCCGCGGCCGGGTAGTTATTCGCCGCCGAGAGCTCGATCCTCCGGAGAAACGCGTTGAGAAGCGCCTCCGATGAGGCGCGGCGGCGTGGCCAATCCTCCGGAGAAGCGCATCAACCGACGAACGCATCGACGGGGCGAATCCGCGCGATCCGAAAACGCCGAATAGGGGTTGCCCTACATCTCGGTGCTCGGCCGGAGGTAATGTCGAGGTCTCCGAAGTGCACGAAGAAGTGCGCGAGCCGAAGGGGCGCGATTGCGAAGCATCGAACTGACGCTGGACTCGCCGACGGAAACGGCGATCGTCAAAGATTGGGATCAGCTGGAAACCGCCGGTCTCCCGAGCCTCGCCCGTCACAGCGGGTCGAGCAATCGGCCACACATCACGGTCGCGGCGGGGCCGGCGATCGAGGCAACGGATGCCACCGCAGCGGCATGCGGCGCTCTTCCACTGGGGATGTCCTTCGGCGGGCTCGTCCTGTTCGGCACAGCGTCCGGAAAATTCGTACTCTCGCGTTCCGTCGTGCTTTCGGAGCAACTCGTCGACTTTCATCGCGCGGTGCACGAGACGATCACCGGCGCCCTCGACCAGACTCTCCCCGGTCGATGGACGCCTCACGTCACGCTCGCGAGACGCCTCACGCGGGCGGAGGTCGGTGCGGCACTCGCCGTCCTCGGTCCGGTTTCCGAGGGGAAGTGCGTCGGGCTCCGGCTTTGGGACGGTGAATCCCGTTCGATCACGCTTTTGAGCGCAAGAACGGAATGACCACGTCGAGCACCTCGTCCGATGGCCGAAGTGTGTTGCCGTGATCGCGGCCCGGCAGCCCGTGAAATCTCGCATGCGGCATGAGCCGGGCGGCAACTTCGGAGTCAAGGTAGCGTCGACGGTCGAGGCTTCCGGCGAGCAGTAGCGTGCTCGTGTCGAGCTCAGCGACCCGGGCGTCCGCGATGCCGGGTTCGCGCTCGAGCTGCCGGAAGTACGCTCGCAACGCCATCGGGTCGTTCGCCCGGAACGCGGCGGCGGTCTGGGCATCGATCGGGTGACCCGCGGCCCGTCCCCAATCCTCCAGAAACGCGGCCATGCCCCCTCGCGCGAGCGCGTAGTCGTACCCGGTGAAGAAGGTTTCGGCAACGCTGCCGGCCGGCGAACGGTGGGTGCCACCGGCCGCGGTGAGCGAGAGGATGCGGGCCGGGTGCGAGTCGATCAGCGCGAATCCGACCCGCGCGCCGAAGGAATACCCGAAGTAGTGGGCGGAGGGCGCGCCGACGACGTCCAGGACCGCGAGGATGTCCTCGACGACGAGCGGCATCCGGTAGTCCTCCGAGCGCACCGGCTTTGCGCTTCGCCCGTGCCCGCGAAGGTCGAGCGCGATGACGGTGAACTCCTCGCGGAGCGCCCGCACGTAACCGAACCCTCGCCAGATCGCGCGGGACAAGCCGGAGCCGTGCACGAGCACCACGGGTGGTCCGTCTCCAGAGACCTCGAAGGAGATCGGGATGCCGTCCGTGGGGTTTACCGCTTCGCTCACCACTCAATCATCGCGCGCTTCGGCGGTCGAACATATGTTCGAACGCGTGTAGCCTGAGTGGCATGAGTCTCGCCTTCCAGGGGTCACTGTTCGACGACCCGCTTGCCGAACCGACGCTCGATCGCCTATCCGGCACCGTTCGGCGCATCGAGCTGAACGACGGTGCGTGGGTCGACCTCCGGGCTGGCTGGGTGAGCGACTCCGACGCTCTGTTCGAACGTCTTGCCGCGGATGTCCCGTGGAGGGCCGACCGGCGCGAAATGTACGAACGGGTGGTCGATGTTCCCCGGCTCGTCTCGTTCTTCGGTCCGGAGTCCGGCTACCCGCATCCGCTGCTCGATCGCGCCCAGGACCAACTGAACGCGTTTTACCGGGCGCCGGACGAGCAGGTGTTCCGCACGGCCGGCCTGTGCTTCTATCGAACCGGCAACGACAGTGTCGCGTGGCACGGCGACCGGGTCGGATCGGCGATCGAGCGCGACACCATGGTGGCGATCGTTTCGGTGGGCGCGGCGCGCACCCTCTCGCTTCGGCCGAAGGGCGGCGGGGAAACACTGCGATTCCCGCTCGGGCACGGCGACCTGATCGTGATGGGCGGCAGCTGCCAGCGCACCCATGAGCACGCCATCCTCAAGACCAGACAATCGGTCGGTCCGCGGATCAGCATCCAGTTTCGCCCGATCTGGCCGGGAACGCGATCGCGGCGCACCTGAGACCTGGCACGCCGCGACCGCGGAGGGCCTATCGCTTCACGCCGTCGTAGATCCGCGCGAAGTGCGTGTAGTTTTCGGCGACCCGAGACACGAGTTCCGCCCGCGTCGCTCGACCGGCGAGGTGGTCGATGAGTGGCCGCTCCCAAATGCTTCGACCGATGGCAAACCCGCGGAACCCGTCAACTCCGGAGGCTACCGTCAGCCAGTGATCGAGGCGATCCTTCGGCGCGTCTCGGCCGAGCACGATGCAGGCTACGTCATCTCGCCCATCCCGACGCGCAGCCGCGACGACATCGGCTGCGGCATCAGCAGTCTCGAGCCCCTCGACCTTCCAGATCTCCGGTTCAATTCCCGCCTCGTGCATGTCGCCGATCACCCGCACTGTGAGCCGCGGTCGCAGCTCGCGGTCGTAGCGCAGCGCGTCGCCGGCTACGGACTCGAGCTGGGCCGCAACCGATGGCACGAGAAGCTCGATGAGGAACGTGCGTCCGGATTCTCGGAGCGCGCGTGAGACGGCCGCAAGCCGGTCGAACTGCAACTCCCGATTCCCGCCGTCGGCAGGGTTGTCCCGAACCAGCACTTTTACCTGGTCCGGGTCGAATTGCTCCACGTGTTTCAGCCACTCCTTGTCGCCGAAGTTGCCGTACTCGAGCAGGAACAGCTTCTGACCACTGCGTTCGATGGGCATCGCGAGGTCGATTCCCGCTGCCTTGGCCGCCGTGGCGACGCGCGCGCCGTATCGCTCGTCGACGAGCACACCGGTCCGCGTGACATCCACTCCGCCATCGATTGCGGCCCGCAGCCCGTCGAAGATTGCGTCCTTGCCCGCCGAGATCTGGGCTGTTTCATCGGCCGTCGGCTCGCCGTCTATCCCATATATCTCGCGCTGCAACGAATCGCGATGGTCCATCGCCAGAATGAGCAGTTCGCCGTGCGGGCGTGAGGCTTGGCTGGATGGATCAGGGATTTCGATGGCATTCACCCGGTCGACGTTACTCCGGTGCTTCGGTGCGGACGCTGGTCTCGATACATTCGCAAGCTCGCTACTCGACCCACGGAAGGACACTCGCAGAGCGATACTCGATCCGCGGACGCGGGAGCAGCTTCAGCCGCGCTTGGCCAGCGGCAGCCCGAAGGCCGCAGAGAGCGATGGAGCCGTTGCCGCCTCATGCAAGCGCGGGGCGCCGGCGACGTCGTCATACAGGCGGGTGAGCGAGTAATGGTTCAGCGGCGAATCGACTACATGAGCGTTCTGGCTCGGGTGGACGACCACGGTCATGACCCGGTTGCCTGAGGTGTTGTCGTCCTCGTCCGCGGTGAGCACGACGGCGAGGTGCCCGGACTTCCAATCCGGCCCGGCGAAGATCTTCGTCATCCAGCCCTTGAACCAGGAGTCGGCGATGGACAGGGGGCAGTCGTGAGCATCATTGCAGAGGTTCGGGACGACCATGCCGACGGTGGGAAGCTTCCCGGCAGAGATCGCGTCGCCGAGCTGAGTAATCGGCACGTCGTGCTTCGCACAGAGGGCCCGCTCGTCGATGAAATAGGCCAGCGGATTGTGCCTGACGGCGTAGCCCGACCCGCCGTTCTGGAGCGCGCAGTTTTGCGGCATCCCCTCGGCGTACAGCGCCGCCGTCTTGCCTTGCGCGATCGCCTGGCCGAAGACTGATTGGCCGCCAATCGGGTGCACGGAGGGGTCGGCATCGTCGGTAATCCCATAGGTCTGCCCGCCAGCGATGGCAATGTAATTCGGCAGCGAGGGATGCCGAATCGCGACGTAATTTGTCGCGTAGCCGAAACGCTGAGCCAAGCCGAAGGTATACGGCATTTCGGTGCTCATCTGCTCAAGCGAGTGATTCTCCTCGACAAATACCAGCACCTTTGTCACCGCCGCAACCGGCTTGGTGGTCTGCCGCGGCGTGGCCGAGGCGGATGGTTTGCCGGTCCCGGATGTCACCCCGCCTGACGAGCACCCGGCGAGCGCGAGCAGCAGCACACCGATGAGGGCGAGTTGGAGGCGGCGCATTTCGCCATTGTAGATGAGCAGAATCTCGGCCCCCTCCGCTGGCCGAGTAGCGAGCGCAGCGAGAGTATCGAGACCCAGCCGCACACCAAAGTCTCGATACGGGCGCGGAGCGCCCTACTCGACCCACACGTTTTCCGG
>JAUZFY010000158.1 GCA_030840185.1 Microbacteriaceae bacterium
ACATACCGTGCCTGAATCTTGCCGCTCGGCATGATTCTCGTCGTTCCGAACTGCGCCCTCGTGCGAGCCATGGTGACCTCCGCGATGTTGTACGCATCAGAAGTCGAAATTGCCAACCTTGGCCGGAATGCAGTTGCAATCTGGAGTTAGGGCATCGTTAGGGCACTTGGCGATTCGACTACAGCAGGAGCGGAATTCGCTTCGAGAAATTGCTGGTCACGTGCCTGTTTTGTGGAGGGGATGACGGGAATCGAACCCGCGCCATCAGTTTGGAAAACTGAGGCTCTACCATTGAGCTACATCCCCATGGCAGTCGGCACCGGCCGATTGCGCGGTTGCAAGCTTATGCCATTTTTGCGCGGGCTGATGCACGGAAGGCTCTCGCGCGGCTCGGAGGGTGCGGTAGGCTTGCCGAGGCTTATTTTCGGAACCCAATTCATTGATCCGCCGATCTGCTCCAGGTCGCAGAGACCACCGCACAGAACATCCGGGGCGTAGCTCAGCTTGGTAGAGCGCTCGGTTTGGGACCGAGAGGCCGCAGGTTCGAATCCTGTCGCCCCGACAACACCCTAGAAATACCCAAGAGAGCAAGCAGGAGAACCAACGTGAAGACCACGGTCGAGAAGCTGAGCCCGACACGCGTGAAGCTGAGCATTTCAGTCACCCCCGAAGAGCTCAAGCCCAGCATTGATCACGCGTATAGCCACATCGCTGAGTCGGTCAATATCCCGGGCTTCCGCAAGGGCAAGGTTCCGCCGCCCATCATCGACCAGCGGGTCGGCCGCGATGAGGTGCTCAACCACGCGGTGAGCGACGGTCTCGACAAGTTCTACCGCCAGGCCATCGAGGAGCAGAAGATCCGCCCGCTCGGTCGCCCGGAAGCGGACATCCAGGGCCTTCCGAGCACGAAGGACTTTTCGGGCGATCTCGAAGTCGTCGTCGAGGTCGACGTGCGCCCCGACGTGACGCTCCCGGATCTCGACGGGCTCTCCCTCACGGTGGATGCGATCGAGGTGACGGATGACGAGGTTGAGGCAGAGCTGCAGAACCTGCTCACCCGCTTCGGCACGCTCATCACGGTTGACCGCCCGGCCGCGACCGGAGACTTCGCCCAGATCGACCTCCTCGCGACCATCGGCGGCAACGAGGTCGACACCGCGAACGCGATCTCCTACGAGGTCGGATCCGGCGACCTCATCGACGGCATCGACGAGGCGCTCGACGGCCTCAGCGCCGGCGAGACCACCGTCTTCGAGTCCAAGCTTCTCGGCGGTGACAACGAGGGCGAGTCGGCCGAAATCACCGTGAAGCTCCTCGCCGTCAAGGAGCGCGAGCTTCCCGCGGCCGATGACGACTTCGCTCAGATCGCCAGCCAGTTCGACACGATCGACGAGCTCAAGGAAGACATCCGCGAGCAGATCAGCCGGTCCAAGGTCTTCGGCCAGGGCACGCAGGCTCGCGACCAGGTCGTCGACAAGCTCCTCGAGGAGCTCGACATCCCCGTGCCGGAGCAGCTCGTGCTCGATGAGGTGCACCGTCACCTCGAGAACGAGAACCGCCTCGAGGACGACGAGCACCGTGCGGAGGTCACCGAGTCGAGCGAGAAGACGTTCCGCAGCCAGATTCTTCTCGACACCATCGCCGAGGCCGAGCAGGTCAAGGTCAGCCAGAACGAGCTCACCCAGTACCTTGTGCAGGGCGCTGCGCAGTACAACATGGAGCCCGGTGAGTTCATCAAGGTTCTGGACTCGAACGGCCAGATCCCCGGAATGATCGGCGAGGTCGCCCGCGGAAAGGCGCTCGCCATCGTGCTGTCGAAGGCTAAGGTCGTCGACTCCAACGGCAACGAGGTCGACCTGACCGAATTCACCGCACCAGTTGCCGGCGACGACGACGAGTTCGACACCTCCGAGGCGTCCGACCTTCTCGTGCAGGCAAACGCCGGCAGCACCGGCGGTCACGGCAACGGTGGAGCGAAAGACGGCCACGGACGTTCGGCTAACCACGAGCACTACGGACACGACCACAACTAGTCGCGACCGCAGGTAGTAGTACACATGGTCGATCTTGGGCTGCTTTTTGATGTGGACGGGCCACTCGCCAGTCCGGTGAGTCGCACAATCCGCATCCCGAGCATCCTCGACGACCTCGTGTTGCTCGCGGCGGCCGGAGCGCCGATAGCGTTCATCACGGGTCGCTCCGACGCCTTCGTGCGGGACGAAGTGATCGGCCCGCTGTTCGCGGCCGGGCTCGGTGAGGCGCTGGCGAAGCCGGGTGCGCGCATGTTCGGTGTCTTCGAAAAGGGTGGCTCCTGGGCGCCAATAACCGCCGAGGGGCTTGGTCAACTCACGGTCGACAAGAGCGTCGCCCTGCCCGACCCGGTGATCGACGCGGTTCGCGACCTCGTGGCTAACCGGTTCTCCGACGTCATGTTCTTCGACGAGACGAAGCACGCCATGATTTCGGTGGAGCAGCGCGTCGACGTTGCCGCCGCCGACTATCTCGCGGCGCAACCCCAGTTCGATGACGCCGCGTTCGCCGTGTTGCGTGAAGCCGGGCTTGGTGTGAAGCTCCGCGATCGGTCAGCGCCGGATGCCGCGGGGCGGGTGCCGTTCCGCCTCGAT
>JAUZFY010000165.1 GCA_030840185.1 Microbacteriaceae bacterium
CTCGAGGCGCGCGGAATCGTGCCCGTAGCGAGTTGAGTTTTCGCAAGAGTATTTACAAGACTCCCGCTGAACTGCACCTCATGGTCGCACCGGGACTCGCGACGGCGGCATCGCTCGCCGCGGTGCGCGCCGCGATTCGACCGGGCGTGACGACCGCAGAGCTCGATGCGATTGCGGAGGACGTCATTCGCTCGCTCGGTGCCGTCCCCAACTTCATGAAGGAACCCGGCTACCGGCACACGATCTGTGCCTCGGTGAACGACGAGGTGGTGCACGGTATCCCGGGCGACCGGGTGATTCAGGCGGGCGACATCGTCTCGATCGATAGCGGCGCGGAACTCGGCGGCTGGAACGGGGACGCGGCGATCACCGTCGTCGTGCCGGATCCGTCTCGCCCGAGCGTCGTCGCGGAGCGGCAGAAGCTTGCGGATGTCACTGAGCAGTCGCTCTGGTGCGGCATCGCCTCCCTCGCCACCGCCTCGCACCTCAACCACATCGGCGGGGCGATCGAGGACTACATCGACTCGCAGGGCACGTACGGGATTCTCGAGGACTACGTCGGCCACGGCATCGGGCGATCGATGCACGAAGAGCCGCCCGTGTTCAACTACCGGGTTCGCGAACGCGGACCCCAGGTGAAGCCCGGCCTCGTGGTGGCGATCGAGCCGATGGTGACCCTCGGCTCAATCGACACTTACACGCGCGAGGACGACTGGACGATTGCAACCGTCGATGGAACCGCTGCGGCGCACTGGGAGCATTCAATCGCGGTGCACGCCGGCGGCATCTGGGTGCTCACGTCCGAGGACGGCGGCGCCGCGGCGCTCGCCCCGCTCGGAGTGAAGCCCGTGCCGATCCCTTCCCGCTGATCGCCCTCCTATTGATCGAGTAGCGCCCGCTGCCTCCGGTTGACCTGCGGGCTTTGTTGATCGAGCCTGTCGAGATCCCGCGGCGGCTGGCGTGCTACCTCACCAGCGACCCCTCGAGGCTCAGTCGTTGGCCAGCGGCAGTAGACGATCACGCGAATGCTCTAGATGGCGCCGCATCGCCTCTTCGGCGCGAGCTGAATCAGAATTTATGATCGCGTCGACCGCGGCCTTGTGCTCGTCGATGGTCTCATGACCAGATCGGGAGTCGTAGGCCAAGCGAAAGGCGTGGAGGTGACAGTGGGTGTGCTCGAAGGCGCGCAGGATGACGTCGTTGCCGCTGAGTTCGAGGATGAGGTGATGCAGCCTGGCGTCGTGAGCGCTGAATTCCTTGTAGGAGTCGAAGTTGCTGCTCGTGGGAACCGATGGGAAGGTCGCGAGCTCATCCTTCAGCGCGGTGATCGACGCGGCCGAAACCACCGACGCGGCCCGTGCCGCGCTGAACGGCTCGATCCGAAGTCGGAACTCGTAAAGGTCGTCGATCTCGCGCTTAGTCAGGAGGTTTGTGGTGCGATATCCCTTGAGGTGGATCTTGGTCACCAGGCCGTCGGATTCGAGGCGGGCAAGCGCCTCCCGCACCGGCGTCGCCGATACTCGCAGCAGTTGCGCGATGCCGTCGATGTTGATTCGGGAGCCGGGGAGAAGGTCGTTGCGAAGAATCATCGCCGTGAGCTTCCCGTAGACATCGGCGCTGACCACGCGCACCGGTCGTTCCTCTTCGCGGAGTGTTCCCTGGTGTGGCATAGCAATCACTCTAGGTCGGGGAGTGCCGTTCCGGAGCCCGTTCCCGGCGACGGCGTCGATTGGCGCTTGTCGTCCAATCATATAGGATACGATTCGTTGATTCACTGACGAAGCGCGAGGACGAAGATGACCATAATCACTGCGGCAACCGTTTCTCTGGTTGATCTTGAGGTCGAAACCGTGCGCACGGACGCGGTGCAGAGCTTCGTGAAACAAGAAACGATCTTCGTCGCGATCAGCACCTCCGAAGGGCTCGAGGGCACCGGTTACTCGTACACGATCGGCACGGGAGGACTGTCCGTCGTCGCCCTCCTGCGCGAGTCGCTCTTGCCGATGCTCCTCGGCCGGGATTCGCGGGATGTCGAGGCGATCTGGCGCACCGTGCATGACACGACCCACGCCACGACCGTCGGCGCGATCACCAGTCTCGCCCTCGCCGCCATCGACACCGCACTGTGGGATCTGAAGTGCCTGCGCGCCGAACAGCCGTTGTGGCGGATGGCCGGGGGCTATCGTAACTCGGTGCCGCTGTACGACACGGAAGGTGGATGGCTCCAGCTCACGGAGGACGAGCTCGTCGCCGGTGCGCTGAAATCTCGTAGCAACGGCTGGGGCGGGGTCAAGCTCAAGGTGGGCAAACCGACCGTTGTCGAGGACGCGAGTCGTCTGCGCGCTGTGCGCGACGCCGTCGGTCCGGATTTCGACATCATGGTGGATGCCAACCAATCGATGACAAGCGCAGAGGCGATCAGACGCGCCGCTGCCTTCGCCGACGTCGATCTCACCTGGTTCGAGGAGCCGCTTCCCGCGGACGATGTGAGCGGACACGCGAGGCTTGCGCAGTCGACATCCATACCGATCGCAGTCGGCGAGTCCATCTACTCGATCGGACAGTTCCGCGACTACCTGCAGCGCGACGCTGCGCACGTCATCCAAACGGACGTCGCGCGAATCGGCGGAATCACTCCCTGGCTCAAGGTCGCCCACATGGCGGAGGCCTTCAACGTGGTGGTCTGCCCGCACTTTCTCATGGAAATCCATGTGAGCCTCGTCGCCGCGATTCCGAATGGGCGCTACGTCGAGTACATCCCGCAACTGCGGGCGATCACGAACGACGAGATCCGAATCGTGGACGGTCGGGCGCTCGCACCGGAAACCCCTGGGCTCGGAATTTCCTGGAACCTCGACTCGATCGACGACCGCCGGGTGGCCTGACAGCCGCCTGGTTTTTGCAAACCAACTAGCACCGACAGATAGGACGACGATGTCTCAAAACTCAGTCAGCACCGACCAGATCGCTTCGGGGAGGGAGACCCCGGCGCGACGCTCCGGCATGTTGGGCGTCGCGGCGGCGGCACTCGTCGGCTCCGCCCTCGAGTGGTATGACTTCTATCTCTATGGCACCGCGGCGGCCCTGGTCTTCAACAAGATAATCTTCACGAACTCCAACCCGACGCTAGCCACGCTCGCGGCGTTCGCGACCTTCGCGGTCGGCTACTTCATCCGCCCGGTCGGCGGCCTCATCTTCGGTCGGATGGGGGATGTTCTCGGCCGCAAACGCGTTCTCGTGATCACCCTTATCGTCATGGGAAGCGCAACGGTCTTGATGGCCTTTCTGCCGACCTACGCTCAGGCGGGAATCTGGTCGCCGATCCTCCTCGTGATTCTTCGCCTGATCCAGGGGCTTGGTGCCGGAGCGGAATTCGGCGGAGCAGCCATCTTCTCCGTCGAACACGCGAACCCACGTCGGCGCGGACTGCACGGGGCCTGGCCATCGACCGGCGTCTACCTCGGCCTTCTGCTGGCCGCTGGCGTGTTCGCGATCGTGACGCAACTTCCCGAGGCACAGTTCCTCGCCTGGGGCTGGCGCATCCCATTCGCCGCCAGCATCGTGGTGATCGTCGTCGCCCTCATCATCCGGGTGCGTCTGGCCGAAAGCCCCGCCTTCCTGGAGATGCGGGCGGTCGAGAAGGCGCCGGCCGCGCCCATTAAGGAAGCGTTCGCGCGGGAAAAACTCAGCATGCTGGTGCTGATCTGTGTTCAGACGCCCCAGAACGTCGTATCGTCGATCAACCTCGCGTTCATCACCGCGTATCTCGCCGGTACTCTGAAGCTGTCGAATTCGATTGGTCCGGTCGCCGTCACCGTCGGCACGGCAGTCGTGCTCGTGGTTCTCCCGTTGTTCGGTGCCCTGTCAGACAAGATCGGTCGCCGACCGGTCATGCTCATCGGCATGGTGTTCTCCGCTCTGTTCGCGTTTCCCTACTTTTGGATAATCGACGGAGCCCGCACACCGGTCGCGATCACCATTGCCATCGTCGTGAGCCTCGGCATCGGGATCGGAGCAATGTTCGGCCCGCAGGCCGCGTACTTCTCCGAACTGTTCACCGCCGGCTCGCGATTCACCGGTCTCGCGTTCAGCCGGGAACTCGCTGGCGCACTGTCGGCCGGAGTAACACCGCTCATCGCGGTTGCACTCGTTGCGTTGGGCGGCGGGTCACCGTGGCTCGTCTCCCTCTTCATCATTGGTGCCTGCCTTGTCGGAATCGTCGCGGTGAGCCTGGGCAAGGAGACTCGAGGCCGCAGCATGCAGGCCACGACGGTGGCTGAGTTGACCGCCAGTACAGGAACGTTCAGAGACTGATTGGGCAATCGAAATGGATGACACGGAGTTCCTCGGCAAGCGGGTCGTCGTCACGGGCGGAACCCGTGGGATCGGCGCGGCGATCGCGACGAGGTTCGCGCGCGCGGGGGCGACGGTTTTCACGACGGCCCGTTCCGAACCGGTGGCCCCGCTGGACGGTATCCATTTCGTTGTGGCCGATCTGAGCACAGCCGAGGGAGCCAGCATCGCGGCGACGCGCGCCACCGAGGTACTCGGCGGCGTCGACGTTCTGGTGAACGGCGTCGGCGGATCCACCTCCGGACCGGGCGGCGCACTCGTGCTGGACGACGACGACTGGTTGGCTGCGATCAACGCCAACCTGCTGTCGGCCGTGCGGATGGATCGGATGCTGCTGCCGCGGATGATCGACCGAGGTTCCGGAGTGATCGTGCACGTGTCATCCATCCAACGTCATCTCCCGATGAATTGGAGTTTGCCCTATGCGGCCGCCAAGGCAGCATTGAGCAACTACAGCAAGGGGCTCGCCAATCAGGTCGCTCCGCGGGGGATCAGGGTGAACGCCGTCGCCCCCGGGCTGACGGAGACGCCTGCGGTGCTCGCGCGCATCCGGCGCACGGCCGCTGCCGACGCGATCGCAGAGGAGGAAGCACGGTGGCGGGTGGCGGATTCGCTCGGTGGCATCCCGCTCGGTCGTCTCGGCACTGCGGATGACATTGCCGAAATGGTCGTCTTCCTCTCGTCCGAACGTGCCGGGTGGATCACTGGCGGCGAGTTCGTCGTCGACGGAGGGACCCTTCCGATCGCCTGATGCTTTTCTGTTGATCGAGCTTGTCGAGATCCCAGGTGGGCTGCCGGGTCTCGATACGCGGCGTGGACGGCGCTACTCGACCAGCGGGCGCGCCGTGGACGGCGCTACTCGACCGGCGGATTGGCGGGCGCTACTCGACTACCAGCTGCACCAGCTCTTCGATGAAGGCGGGGAAGTCCGTCGAGCGGCGGATGAGCCGTTGCACGTCGTCGCGGTCCGAGAACACGGAAACGAACTGGTCGAAGATCGCCTGGAAGGTCGCGCGTCCGCTCGCGCTGAAGGCGATGAGCGCGATCACGTTCACCCGGTTGTCGCCCCACTGCATGGCTGTGTCGTTTACGACAATGCAGATCGCGGTGCGCTGCGCGGTCATCGCCATCGCGTGTGGCACGGCGATGTTGTCGGTGAAAGCGGTCGACGACATCCGTTCCCGCTCGATCGCGCCCTCGATGTAGGAGTCCTCGATGATGCCAGCCTCGACCATGCGCGCCCCGAGCGCTCTGATCATCGCTTCCTCGTCGTGCGCGTGGAAGTTGCGCAGGAAGAGCGACTCGTCGAAGAACAGCAACAGCTCGTCCTTCAGCTGCACCCGTCTGCGCTGCCGCCGGACCCGGCTAATCGCCTTGCGAATGGCGTCGATGTCACCCTCCGTGAGGAACGGCTGGATCACGACGACGTTGTCACCGAACGATCGCGAGGAGATGGTCGTGAGCACGAGGTCGGTGGCCAGGTCAGCCCAGTCGACATCGGTGCGCGTGATGACGATTTCGATCTGCAGATCGCTTCCGAGTACGGCCTCAAGACGCTCACGCAAGATCAAGTGCAGGTCATAGTAGTTCGGGCACACGATCGCGCACGTGACCCGTTCCTCGAGTTTGGCTTGCCGCTCGAGGTAGGAACCGACGTGCAGCGCGATGTAGGAGATCTCGTCATCGTGGATCGTGATCGATTCCTGCCGCTGAATCTCGCTCGCGATGAATACGGCGAGCTCGTAAATCATCGGATACGCCGTCTTGATCGAGCGGGTCATCGGGTTGCGCGAGTACGACTTGTCCTGCGCCCTGGCGACCAGATTCCGCACGTGCAGCGACAGGCGCGTGATGAAGTCTTCATCGTCGAGGTCGACGAGGTATTCCTCGCTGACCCGTGCCACGATCCGCCGAACCGTTGCGAGGTCGTCGTCGAGCATCGGGTTGGGCCCGCCGTCCGGCGTCTCCAGCCCGGAGGTGATCACCCGAGTGGTGAGCAGCAGCGTGAGGTAGTCGAGATCCGTCGCTCCCAGCGTGACGTCGAAATGGCGAAGGATGAGGTCCGACAGCTCTGCCGGGATGTCGGGCGCGACATCGTTGAGGGTCGACCCGCTGCCATCCGCTGCACGGTGGTCCTTCGTCGTGCGATCGATAGCGATGGCGACGTGCAGCAGCACGTGATTGATGCCGTACTCGTTCACAAAATACCCGTGCGAATCGAGCATGCCGATGAGGTCCGTCTTGAATGAGCGCAGGTTCGCAGACTCGAATTCACGCTGGATGCTCTCCAGCTCGAGGAACCCCTGAGCCTCTTCGTCACGGAACATCCTGCTGAGAAGGCGCCGCAGGTTCGGTTCCGAACCGGAGAGACCAACGATGGAACCGCGCCGGGTGACGGCGAGGCCGGACTCCTCCACGATGCCCTTGATCTTGCGCAGGTCCGCCTCGATGGTCGACTCGCTCACGAACAGGCTCTCGGCCAGTGCGTAGATGTCGAGACCCTCCGGTGCATCGCCAAGGCGCCGCACGAGGTGGTAGTGCCGGTCTCGCGGGCGTTCGGCCTCGAGACCGCGACTGCCGGACAGGAAGGCCGCGTAGAGATCCCGGTTGAGGCGGTAGCCGCTCGTGGACGATGCGATGACCTCGAGCGGATGCGCGGACGATTTC
>JAUZFY010000197.1 GCA_030840185.1 Microbacteriaceae bacterium
CCTTGATCTTGTTCTCCCAGATGCGGTCGATCTGCTTGATCAGGTAGCCGCCGAGGGGTCCACAGATCATCGCGCCGAGGATCATGGTCGTGCCGAGGGATCCGACTATGACACCCATGGTCATCACGGTGCCGACGACGGCGCCGCGAATGCCATAGACCATTCGCCCACCCTGTGCGGCGATGAGCAACGGGATCAGCCAGGTGATGATCGGTCCGACCAGTCCGGTATTTGCGACCCCGTTCGTCGTACCGAAGCCACCGAGGAGACCGTTCGGTGTCCATCCGGTTTGGATAAAGAAGGCGGTGATGATTCCCCAGGCGATGAAGGCGGGGATGTTCGGCATGACCATTCCACTCAGGAATGTGCCGAACCTCTGCACGCGTACGCGCGTCCCGCCCCCGGACTTGGGCACTGCTGTTGACGTCGTTGTCATGGTCTTACTCGACTTTCTCTTTTGGGTTGGTATTGCTGGGGGATGCTGCAGCGAGAACCGCGGCGCGGGCCTCGTTGGCGCCGTTTGCCGCGAGCGCGATCACGGCAAATTCCTGGGCTTGCGCGAGCGTGTAGCGGGTGAGCTCGGCGCGAACGCCGGCGAGGGCGGCGGGCGACATCGAGAGGGATGTCACGCCGAGCCCGACCAAAACGACGGCAAGCAACGGGTCTGCGGCCGCCTCGCCACATACGCCGACTGGCTTGCCGAGGGTGCGCCCCGCGCGACCGACCTCGCCCACCAGGCGGAGGACCGCCGGGTGCCACGGGTCTTGGAAGGCCGCGACCGATCCGAGGAGTCGGTCGGCGGCGAGCGTGTACTGGGTGAGGTCGTTGGTGCCGATGCTGGCGAAGTCGGCGTCGGCGAGAATCCGGTCCGCCAGGAGAGCGGATGACGGCACCTCCACCATCACGCCGGCGGTCTGCAACCCGGCCTCCCGTGCGACTCGGGTGAAATATCGTGTCTCTTCGACCGTTGACACCATCGGGGCCATGACCCACAGCTCGGCCTCGGTATCCGCTGCCGCGTTCGCGAGGGCCTGCAGCTGGTCACGCAGGATCTGCTCGTTCGCACGCAAGGCACGGAGTCCGCGGAGACCGAGGGCCGGGTTCTCTTCCGCCGCGGCGTTGAGGAAGCTCAGCGGCTTGTCCGCGCCGGCGTCGAGGGCGCGGACCACGACCTTTTTGCCGGGGAACGCGGCGAGAAGTTTGGTGTAGTGCTTCTGCTGCTCCTCGACCGTTGGGGCCTTCGTCGAGTCGAGGAAGAGGAACTCGGTGCGGAACAGCCCAACTCCCTCTGCGCCGAGTTCGACCGCCTCGGCTGCCCCCTCTGCCGATCCGAGGTTGGCGAGGAGAGGTACGGAGGTGCCGTCGGCGAGCGCACCGGGCCCAACGGGCACGGGAACCTGTGCCGCGCGTTGGTCAATCTCGGCGGCGACCGCTTCGAGCTGCTCTTCGGAGGGCGCGACGGTGACGAGCCCCGCTGCGGCATCGACGATCACCACGCTGTCATCCGGAGTGTCCATGGCGCCCGCAGCGCCGACGATTGCGACTATCGACTTCTCGCGAGCCAGGATCGCCGTGTGTGAGGTCGGGCCGCCATCCGAGGTGACAAGGGCGATGACCTTGTCGAGGTCGAGAAGCGCCGTGTCTGCTGGAGCGAGATCACGCGCGAACAGCACGAACCGGTAGTCCGGGTCGGGCACGCCGGGGACGGGTACGCCCCTGAGCTGCGCGACGACGCGCTGCGAGACGTCGTCGAGATCGGTGGCCCGCTCACTCATGTATCCGCCCATGCCGAGCAGCAAGTCACGGAAGTTCGCGAAGGCCTCGAATACCGCGCGTTCCGCAGTCTTGCCGGTGTCGATTCGCGCAACGATGTCGTCGCTCAGGGTCGGGTCTTCGGCCATGAACGCCTGGGCCTCGAGCACGTCTTTCGCGGTTCCCCCGGCCCGTTCGCCACGCAGCCGGATGAGGGCAGCGGTCGAGGCAAGCGCCGCTGTCGCGTGCTCCTTCTCGACGTCGGGGCCAAGCGCGCTCGGGATGTCAAGTGGTTCAGGTAATGGCTCCGGCATGCGCAGCACCGGGCCGAAGGTCAGTCCGCGGCCGATGCCCACGCCGTGAAGCTCGCTCGTGTCGGCCATTGTCAGCTCGCGTCGTGGTCGGTGGTGAGGATGCCGGTGAGTTCCGCGAGCAGCGCCTCAGCGCCATCGCCCTCTTCCGCCGTGATCGTCACTTCGTCGTTGTGGTCGATGCCGAGCGAGATGACACCGAGGATGCTGGCCGCGTTGACGGTCTTGCCGCCCTTGGCCAGTTGGACTGCGATTCCGGCCTTACCGACCGCCTGAGTGAACAGCGACGCGGGGCGGGCGTGCAGTCCATGGGCGGAGGCGACGCGGACAGTTTGTTCAGGCATTGGTGGTACTTCCGGTTTCGCGAGCGGTGGTTGTGGTGGCATCCTCGACGAGGTCGAGCGCGACATCGGCTCCGGTCGCGTCGAAGGTGAGCACGGGCAGGAGGATCGCGGAGTGACCGCGTGCAGAAGCCGTGACGAGGATGTCGCCGAAGGAATCGGCAAGGTGGGGTCCGACGAGCACGATGTCGGCCGTGTCCAGCTTCGCTGGCAGGTCATCGAGAGCGCCAGGCCGGATGTCGAGGTCGAGACTTCGCGCCACGGCGCCCCTGCGCATCCAATGCACAAGGAAGGTGCTGGATGCGCCTGCTCCGCAGATCACGAGGACCGTCGTCACGACACGCCTCCCTGCGCTCACGCGAATTCGCCCATCGAACTCGTCTTAACCATCGTGGCGAACGGCCTCGCACCGCGCCAACAGAAAAGGTTCCGCTCCCCCGGAAGAGTTGTTGCCGGGCGATGAGAGTTAGGCGGAAAGGTGGTTGACTCTCCGTAAGAATGGCGTGAGTTGTGACCGGGGCCGGTTTCGCGGGTCACAGGAGAACACGGGGTGCACTCGACAATGACGCACTCGATAATGGAGATCGAATGATCGACAGACACGAGCGCCTGCTTGACTACCTGGCCCAGGCCGACGGCTGGGTGACCG
>JAUZFY010000205.1 GCA_030840185.1 Microbacteriaceae bacterium
AGGAAGCCCTTGTCGAAGCGCATGCCCTCGGTCAGCTCGAGCTCGGTGCCGAAGGTGTTCGACTCCTCGACGGTGACAACACCCTCCTTGCCGACCTTGTCGATGGCCTCGGCAATGAGCGCGCCGATCTCCGGGTCCCCGGCAGAGATGGAAGCGGTGGCCGCGATCTCTTCCTTGGTCTCGATTTCCTTGGCTCCCGCGACGAGCGCAGAGATGACGGCCGTTACGGCCTTGTCGATACCGCGCTTGAGGCTGATCGGGTCGGCACCGGCCGCGACGTTGCGCAGACCTTCGCGAACGAGAGCCTGGGCGAGCACGACCGAGGTGGTCGTTCCGTCGCCGGCAACGTCATCCGTCTTCTTGGCTACCTCTTTGACCAGCTCGGCGCCGATCTTCTCGTATGGGTCGTCGAGCTCGATCTCCTTTGCGATCGAGACACCGTCGTTTGTGATGGTGGGCGCGCCCCACTTCTTCTCAAGCACGACGTTGCGGCCGCGTGGGCCAAGCGTCACCTTGACTGCGTCGGCCAGGATGTTCAGGCCGCGCTCGAGGCCGCGACGGGCCTCTTCGTTGAAAGCAATGATCTTTGCCATGTGTGTATTTCGTCCTTCCGGGACGTCATGTAAGCAACAGCTATTGGCACTCGCAATAGAGGAGTGCTAAATGATTCTGGCACTCTGCCCTCGAGAGTGCAAGTGACGTTGCTCGACGGGCCGGACATGGCTAACGTCGCCCGATCGCTCGAGCGACGTTAGGGGAGACCCCCGCTTGGCGGAGGCTTTGGGACAGCGGATCGTTAGACGGGACGCACGGATTCCGCTTGGGGTCCCTTGTTCCCGGTGCCAACCTCGAAGGTTACGTGCTGGCCCTCTTCGAGGACCTTGTAGCCCCCCATGTCGATCGCGGAGAAGTGGACAAAAACATCCTGGCCTCCGCCATCGACGGTAATAAAGCCATAGCCCTTCTCAGCGTTGAACCACTTGACGGTTCCATTCGCCATTGATAACTCCTTGCTGTGTTCCTGGTGCGGCGCCGGACCGGCGACTAGTTCCAGATAGTAATGACGATTGTGCGCATTGGGAATGGGCAGAATCGCCGTCACAGCGTGAGTTCTCTCTAGCCCTTCGGGAGTACGAAATCGGCTCCGAGCACCACAGTCACTTTCGAATCGGGAAAAGCATTGGAGAGCGAGATCGTGCCGACCTTGAGAGATTGAACGAGGGCCATCGCCGCTGCTTCATTTGCCGGATCACTGTAGTAGACGACGGTCTTCGTGATATTCGGCGTTGCGGTGTTCGAGCGAGCCCCGAGGGCCGCCGACGCGCCACCCCAGCCCTTACTCACGAGATAGTCCCCGGTGTTGTTGGCAAGCTGCGGGGTCGTCGTGCCGTTGAGGATCGTGATCGGGAGCGTCGCATTGAGCTTCGGAGTCACCGTCGGCGTTGGAGACGGTGTCGGCGTCGGCGTCGCGTTAGCGCTGGAGGCGAAAGGAAGGCCAACATTCCCGCGAACCACAGAGAGCCCGAAAACCCCAATCCCCACCAGCACAATGGTAGCAAGGGCCGCCCAAGCAAAGGTGATCCAGCCGCGGCCTCGCCCTGGTGCGAGGCGATGAGCTCCCGTGCGGTAAAGGTCATCGTGCACGCTTTCAAAGCGATCTGGAGGAAAATTCGCCATTCCGTCTTCCGGTTGCTTGGGGTTACTTGTGGAGAGTCGAGGAGTCTTGTGCGCCGAGAATTCTGGCTGACCGTGCGTCAGTGCGCGCGTCCCTCAGCCGTTGCAGCCGCTTGACCAGCATCGGGTCGAAGACCAGAGACCCCGGAAGATCCAGCGTGGCATTCAGCACTTGATAGTACCGGGCGGCGGAAAGGCCGAACCGCGCCCGGATCGCTTCCTCCTTGGCGCCCGAGTTCTTCCAGAGCTGCCGCTCAAAGATTAAGATCTCCCGTTCGAGTGGGGTGAGGGCAGAAGCATCCGCAAGCGGCGCAGCGTCAGCAGGTCGCTCAGGCCTCGATTCCACCGTGCTCCCTTCCAACGCGCTGCCTCCAACTCTCGGGACATACTATTGCGGGCTTGCTGTGCGCCGCCGGTGGGCCCGCCGCGGATCCGCTAGAGCCAGTCCAGACTCTGGCCGTTTGCGCCGGTATACGCGAGGGGCCGCTGGTCGAGAGCCAGAACAAAACGACTGTCCGATCCCCCATCGACTGGCAGCTGGGCGCGCACGGCCGGAAGACCGCGGTCTGACTCGAGGGAAATCCAGTTCGCGTCGAGTCGCAGAATCGACTCGACGAGCCGCATCCGCTCTGCGAAGGGAAGGTAGACGAGCACCGCGCTGGTGATCACGACCAGGGTTGCCCCGGGCGGAGCGTTCTGCGCGACGCCGGCAAGCAGGTCAATCGCGTCGCCCTCCGCGAGCCGTGGAGGATCGGATCTGACAATCCCGATCGCGGAGCGTAGCCGTTCCCGGCGTTCGGCTTGCTCGGGCCAGACGAGTGTCTCCAGCCACTTCACGTCGTGCGCATCGCGCACATCCAGCGGCCTCAGGTCAATGCCCGAGCGCCAGACCACCTGCGGCAGGACGCTCGGAACCGGCACCGGCCCGGTCGTCGTCGACTCGAGAAGAACCGCACTGCGCCCGTCCGCCGGGTCGATGGGCTCGCTGCCGTCGTAGCTATAGCTGTACCGATCGGGATAGAGGCAGAGGCCGGCGCTCGCTCCGATCTCGAGAAGAGCGAGCGGACCGGCCAGCATCGAGAGCGCGGGAAGCAGGGAAGCGCAGCGGCGTGCCTCGTTCGTCTGAGTGCTTCGGCGCAGCGTTTCGGTGGCCAACGCGGCGAAGTTGTGCACGAGCCAGCGCCGCAACTCCGGGTACCCGCCCTCGGCCGCACCGAGCAGCCTGGCACAGGCGAAGACAAGGTTGGGCTGACGCTTCTGCAGGGGAAGCCCGTCGATCAGGGAAAGTACCTCAGCGTCATCTGCCACGCCAAGGGCCCACTCCTCATAAATGGCCGACTGACCGCGAGCCTCCGCCTCGCCGAAGGAGCGGTACCACTCCGAGGTGTCCCGCTCTCCCGGGCTACTCACGGTCGATCGCGGCCCGCCCGGTACATCGAGATGTGCGGGATGCCGGCCTCGACGTACCCGTCTCCGACCTCCTCAAATCCGAACTTAGCGTAGAGCGGCGTGACATAGCGCTGCGAATGGAGCTCCATCGCCTCGCCTCCGTAGAGCTCGATGACCCGGGCGACGAGCACCATTGCCAGCCCCTCCCCGCGGCGGTCCGCCCGAACCACGACGCGGCCGAAGCTGCGCCGAGGCCGGTCGCCGGTCGCCTCGGAGTCGTACAGCACCCGGAGGTAGGCGGCGATACCCGCGTCATCCTCGATCCACAGGTGCTCGGTGGTCGGTTCGAAGTCCCGGTTGTCGAGTTCCTCCTCATCGATCCGCTGTTCGACGAAAAAGACGTCGGTGCGGAGTTTGAGAATCGAGTAAAGCTCCAGGGTGGAGAGTTCACCCCAGGACCTCTGAACCACGGAACATTTGGGCACGGTCTCGAGTTTAATGA
>JAUZFY010000243.1 GCA_030840185.1 Microbacteriaceae bacterium
CTAGGCTGTGCGCATGAGATTCCGGATGATTGGTGGCATTCGAGTCAGCGCCATCGGCCTTGGCGGCATGCTGCTCTCGCTGGGAGGTCGACCAGACCGTCAAGCGGCGATCGCGACCATCCACGCCGCACTCGACGCGGGGATCACTCTCATCGACACCGCGGACGCGTACACGACGGATGCCGACGGGCAGGGCCACAACGAGTTGCTCATCGCGGAGGCCCTGCGCGGCCGCACGGAGGAGGTGCTGGTCGCCACAAAGGGTGGCCTGATCTTCCGAGGCGGCGGCCCGTGGGATCGCGACGGCCACCCAGAGCGTCTGAAGCAGGCGGCCCGCGAGTCGTGTGTGCGCCTCGGCGTCGATGCAATCGGCCTGTACCAGTTCCACCGCCCAGACCCCGGCGTGCCGTACGAGGACTCGATCGGCGCTCTTCGAGACTTGCTCGAGGAGGGTGTGATCCGCATGGCCGGAATCTCAAACGCGACGGTGCAGCAGATCGCCCTTGCCGACCGGGTTCTGGGCGGAAGGCTGGTGTCGGTGCAGAACCAGTTTTCGCCGGCGTTCAGGTCGAGCCTGCGGGAACTCGACTATTGCGTGGAGCACGAGATCGCGTTCCTGCCATGGAGCCCGCTCGGAGGGATCGGCCGCGGCGACGAGGTCTTTTCCGAGCAGAGCGCGTTCAGCGAGGTCGGCGCCGAGATTGGCGTCAGCCCGCAACGTGTTGCGCTCGCGTGGGAGCTGTCGCTCGGGCATTGCGTTATCCCGATCCCGGGGGCGAGCAGGCCCGGCAGTATCACCGACTCGGCCGCCGCGGCCGACCTTGATCTCACCGCCGAGCAGCTGCGTCGCTTGTCCACGCTTCCCACGGGATGAGTGGCGCCTCCGCGGGTTGAGCAGGTCGCAACGCGACCGTATCGAAACCCTCGTCCCCGCGGGTTGAGTAGGTCGCAACGCGACCGTATCGAAACCTCGTCGAGATCGTAGGTCTCGATACGCGTCCTCCTGCGTCGGGCGCTACTCGACCCACGGGGTGACCCCGCGGGTTGAGCGCTATTCGGCCCACGGGGTCACCCCTGTGGACAACCCGATGCCCGGAACGTCCATCGGCGCCAAACTCTGCCATGCCCTTCGTCTATATCCTTCGGTGCGCGGACGACAGTTTCTACGTCGGATCCACTCGCAATCTGGAACATCGACTGTGGCAACACTCGACCGGCGAGGGCAGCCAATACGCCGGCAAGCGGCTTCCGGTGCAGCTGGTCTTCGCCGAGGAGTATGCCCGAATCGACGAGGCCTACGCCCGTGAGAAGCAGATTCAGGGCTGGTCGCGCGCGAAACGTCAAGCACTTATAGCTGGGCGGATGTCGGATATGCCGGGTTTAAGCAGAAAGAAGCCGCGCGATTCGCGGCACGCCGCGGAGCATCCGACGGACGAGTAGCATCAGGCGCCCCACCCCCGGTCTCGATACGCTCGCAAGCTCGCTACTCGACCCGCAGAAACGCCGCTCGCTGCTCGACCCACAGAAGAAAACGAGCGGACCGCTACTTGCGCTTCAGGGCGCCCTCGTAGAGGTCCCGCTTGCTGAGACCGGTGGCCTCGGCCACTTCGGCCGCGGCCTCCTTCAGCCGGGTGCCCTGCCCGACGAGTGTGTGCACCTGTTCGATACCGGAATCGAGGTCGGCCCCCACTGCGGCGGCCCCGTCCACGACAATGCAGATCTCACCCTTGACCCCCTCCGCTGCCCACTGCACCAGTTCTTCCGCGGTGCCGCGGCGAACCTCCTCGTACAGCTTGGTGAGCTCCCGACAGACCGCAACCCGCCGATCAGCCCCCAACGCGGTCACGATGTCGGCGAGCGCTCCGGCCAATCGATTCGGCGATTCGAAGAACACCATGGTGCGTGGTTCCCGGGCCAACATCCGCAGCGAGGCGAGTCGCCCCTTTCGCGGGAGGAACCCCTCGAACGTGAATCGGTCGGTCGGCAGCCCGGAGAGCGCGAGCGCTGTGATCACGGCACTCGGCCCGGGAAGCGCTGTCACCGTGACGCCCGCCTCCGCGGCGGCCGTGACGATCGAGAAGCCGGGGTCGCTGATGGCTGGCATCCCAGCGTCGGTCAGTACGAGTACGTCGATCTCGCGGGCAAGCTCTGCGATCTCGGCGGCCTTCGCAACCTCGTTGTGTTCGTGCAGCGCAATCAGCCGCGGACGATTCTCGATGCCGAGCGCCCGCATCAGGTGAATCGTGACCCTGGTGTCCTCTGACGCGATCACCTCCGCGTTGCCAAGCGCCTCGATCAGACGCCGTGATGCGTCTCCAAGATTTCCGATCGGAGTGGCAGCAAGGATGATCACAGCGCCCATCATCGCAGCGATCGCTGGCTAGCATTGCACGTGTGACCAGACCAGAGGCCGGATTCGACCACGCAGTCTCGGTCGAGGCCCCCGAACGCGTCGACAGGCCGGACGTCGAACCCGTCGGCACTCGCATCGACGAGTGGTGGGCCCGAATGCTCGGCACCCCTGGGCGGATGCGGCTCTGGTATTGGGGCGGACCGATCGCCGTCACTCTCCTCGCCGCGGTGCTGCGGCTCTGGCGACTCGGCGATCCACACTCCCTCGTCTTCGACGAGACCTTCTATGTGAAGGATGCCTGGTCGCTCAGCCACCTCGGCTACGAGGGGACCTGGCCGAACGGCGCCGACGCAAAGTTCAACGCCGGCGACGTGAACACCTACACCTCGGTCGGTTCGTACGTCGCGCATCCGCCGCTCGGAAAGTGGCTCATCTCCTTCGGCATGCGCGCCTTCGGAGCGGAGAACTCGTTCGGGTGGCGAATTAGCGCCGCGATGGTCGGCATCCTCGCGGTCTTCGTCATCGTGCTGATTGCGCGAAAACTGTTCAACTCGACGTTGCTTGCCACCATCGCCGGCGGCCTGCTCGCCATCGACGGGCACGCGATTGTGCTCTCCCGAACCAGTCTCCTCGACAACTTCGTGATGATCTTCACGCTTCTCGGATTCGGGGCCATTCTTCTCGATCGGCAGCAAAGCGCCGGGCGACTGGCGCTCTGGCTGGCTAGGCGTGCGGAAACCCAGCGCGACATCGACTGGGGTCCCGCGATCTGGTGGCGGCCGTGGTTGCTCACGGCCGGAATCCTGTTCGGCGCGGCGACGGCGGTGAAGTGGAGCGGACTGTACTTTCTCGCGGCCTTCGCCCTGTATTCGCTCGTTGTCGACGCGGTGGCACGGCGAGCGGCCGGCGTGTCGTTCTGGGCGAGCGGAACCGTGTTCAAGCAAGCACCGGTGACCTTCCTGCTCATGATCCCTGTGGCCCTCGCGACCTATCTGGTCAGCTGGACCGGCTGGTTTGTCACCAAGGGCGGATACTTCCGGACCTGGGCTGACGAGCCGGGCAACGCTGCCCACGGACTGTTCGCCTGGGTGCCGCACGCGGTGCAGAGTTTCGTGCACTACCAAGTGAGCGTCTACAACTTCAATGTCAACGAGCACTCTCCGCACCCGTACGCGGCGAACCCGTTCACCTGGCTGTTCTTGGTTCGCCCGACAGCGTTCTATTACACGAGCCAACAGCAGGGGCAACAGGGCTGCATCTCCGCCGGAGGTTGCGCGGAATACATCACTTCCATCGCCAACCCGCTGCTCTGGTGGGCGGCGACGGCCGCTCTGTTCTACCTCGTCTACCGACTGGTGCGGTTTCGCGAGTGGCGCGTCGGCCTCATCCTCATGGGCATCGTGGCCGGCTACCTGCCGTGGTTGCTCTACGCCAACCGCACCATTTTTCAGTTCTACGCGATCGTCTTCGAGCCGTACCTCATTCTGGGTCTCGTGCTCGTGATCGGACTCTTTCTGGGAAGTGCGCGCGACCCGGCCTGGCGGCGGCGCAGCGGCATCCTTCTCGTGTCCACCTTCCTCGGGTTGGTCGTTCTGGTCAGCGTGTTCTTCTACCCGGTGTGGACGGGGATGCAGATTCCGCTGTGGTTCGCCGAGGCGCACTACTGGTGGCCGGGCTGGCGTTGACGCTGGGTTCGGCGAACAGGTAGGCAATGCCTTCGACGCTGCGTCGCGCCCATTCGGTATTCGCGACAACGGCAAGGACGGAAACCCCCGCACCGAGGCCCACGATCGTCCACCACATCGTGTGCGTGGAGAGGGCAAAGTCGCTGCCGACTCGAGCCATCCCGTGGACTCCGGTCAGGGTGCCAGCGAGTGCGACGCCGACGGAGATGCCGACCTGGCGGCTGGTGGATGCGACCGCTGCCGCCGAGCCGACCCGGGACTTTGGCATCCCCGACACCGCTGTGTTGGTAATGGGCGCGTTCACCAGGCCGAGCCCCACCCCGAAGACGGCGAACGCGCTGAGGAGGATCGCGATGGAGGTATGGGCACCGATCGTGGTGAGGACCCCGGCGGCGACCGCTAAAGCGAGTCCGGACAGTACCAGCGGCACCCGGGTGCCGAACTCTGCCACGAGTCGACCGGATAGCGGGGCGCAGATCAGCTGCGTCACGGCGACCGGGAGGGTGTGCAGCCCGGCCTCGAACGGGGTGAACCCGCGCACCTCTTGCAGATAGAGCGTGACCAGGAAGAGGAAGGCGCCATTGCTGGCGTACGCGAAGATGGCCGTTGCGACGGCGGACGAGAACGGAACGCTGCGGAAGAAGCGCACGTCGATGAGCGGGTCCGTTCGGCGCCGCTCGTAGCTGATCAGCCCGATGACAGCAATCGCAAAGACGACGAACAGCGCGACGGTGCCAACGCTCAGCCAGCCGAGGTTAGGTCCTTCGATGAGGCCGCCGACGAGTGCGGCGAGGAGAAGGATCACGAGCCCCTGCCCAACGGGGTCGAACCGGCCAACTCGACCGGACTTGGACTCCGGAACGAACAGGGCCGTCAACGCGAGCGCCAGGATGACGACCGGCACATTGACCAAGAAGATCGCTCGCCAGCCGACGGAATCGGTGAGGTAGCCGCCGAGGACCGGGCCGAGTCCAAGCGAGACTCCCACCACGGCGCTCCACACCCCTACGGCGCGAACGCGCTGCTTGGGGTCGGCGAACGTCGCGGTGATGATCGACATCGCGACCGGGTTGAGCATCGAGCCACCCACCGCCTGGATCATGCGAAAGACGACAAGCCACCCGACCGAAGGCGCGAGGCTGCACAGCAGCGACCCGACACCGAAGAGCACGAGTCCGATCTGAAAGGTGCGGCGACGCCCGATCCTGTCCGCGGTTGAACCCGAGAGCATGAGCAGGCTCGCGAGCACGAGCGTGTACGCATCGATGGTCCACTGCAGCCCCGAGATCGTGGAGCCCAGTTCTCGCCCGATGGACGGCAGTGCGACGTTGACGATCGTCGCGTCGGTAGACACGATGAACAGGCTGAGGCAGCAGATCGCGAGAATTAGGTACTTATGCGTGTATCGCGCAGGCAGTGTCCCGACTGGGCGGGCCGGCGCTTGAGCGCCAATCAATGGGTGTCGAAGACGGCTTGATAGTCGGCAACCCGCCGCCGGATCAGCCGCCACTCCGCCTCAGTCGGGTGCTCCGGATCCGCCGCGGGCGGCAGGCTCCCGAATCGCAACAGGCAGGCCATCAGGAGCAATCGCGCCTTCGTCGCGGTGAGCGTGCTCCCGGCAATGAACACCTCCCCCGGCACGGAAGCCACCATCCCCTCGGCGTTGCCGCGCGAGGTTCGGACCACGGGCATCCCGTGCGCAACGGCTCTTCTGAGCGCCGCCATCTCGGACTCGTCGCCCCGGCCGAACGGCGCGTTGCCTTCGAGGACGAAGCCAGCCAGCGGGGCGGTCGTCAAGTTTCTGGCGATTCGGGCGGAAATTTCTACCTGCTGGCCGGGGTCATCCGAATAGTCTTCCATTCCATATCGGGCATACTTCACGATCGTGACCTTCGGTATG
>JAUZFY010000286.1 GCA_030840185.1 Microbacteriaceae bacterium
CGATAGAGACCGCCCTCGGTGGATTGCTTCACCTTGAGGTGCGCCGGGACGGGGACGCCATCGTCGCGCGCACTGACCTTGGCCGGTCGCGGCGCGTCGTCATTGCCGGCCACACGGACACGGTTCCCCTCAACAACAACCTCCCGACCCGCTACGAGTCCGCCGACGGGATTGAGTATCTCTGGGGCCGCGGGACGGTGGACATGAAGGGCGGGGTCGCCGTTCAATTGAAACTCGCCGCCGAGCTCACGGCGCCAGCGCTGGACATCACCTGGATCTGGTACGACCACGAAGAGGTCGCGTCCGAACTCAACGGGCTCGGGCGACTCGCGGCGCATCACCCGGAACTCCTCGCGGCCGACTTCGCCATTCTCGGCGAACCGACCAATGCGGCCGTCGAGGGCGGCTGCAACGGGACGATGCGCGTGGAACTGCGAACCGTCGGCCGGCGTGCCCACTCCGCGAGGGCCTGGGTCGGAGTCAACGCCATCCACGCCACGGCGCCGATTCTCGAGACCCTCGCCGCATTCGAGCCGCGCACGGTCAGCGTCGATGGTCTCGATTACCGAGAGGGGCTGAACGCCGTCGCCATCTCGGGCGGTGTAGCCGGTAACGTCATTCCGGACGAGTGCACGGTCACCGTGAACTACCGGTTCGCACCCGACAAGGCGAGCGCCCAGGCCGAGGACTACCTGCGACGGGAGGTGTTCCCCGGCGTGGAGCTTACGGTGGTGGACAGCGCAGACGGCGCCCGCCCGGGCCTCGAGGCGCCGCTGGCGATGCAATTCCTCGCCGCAGTGGGTCGCGACGCGAAACCCAAGTACGGCTGGACGGATGTCGCGCGCTTTTCTGCGCTCGGGATCCCGGCGGTGAACTACGGTCCGGGAGACCCACTGCTCGCCCACGCGGACGAGGAGCGGGTCGCAGTCGATCAGATCACGGACTGCGAAAGAGCATTGCGCGCGTGGCTCAGCGCATCCTGATCGCCCGGCCCTCGACGAAGCGAAGCGGAAGACGGCGGCCGATCGTGCTCTACCGGCTGACGCCGTGGTGGGCGAAAGTCTTCGCGGTCTGGCTCGCGTCCAGGGCCATCACGACGTCACTGATGCTGCTCTTCGCCGGCTGGCAACCGAAGAATCCGTGGACGGCGGCTCATCCCTCTTACCTCGCCTTCTCCCAGTTCTGGGACAGCGGGTGGTACCACACCGTCGCCGTGAGCGGCTATCCGAGCGAACTGCCGATGACGGCAGCCGGCCGGGTTGCGGAGAACGCGTGGGCGTTCCTGCCCGGTTACCCGATCCTCGTTCGCGCGCTGATGGTGGCGACGACCCTGCCCTGGGAACCGGTATCGGTGTTCGTCTCGGTGGCTTTTTCGCTTGCGACGGCCCTCGTGTTCTATCGGCTCTGCCTGCTTCGCCTCCCCTCGGAGACCGCGCTCTTCTCGGTTGTGCTGTTCTGTGTAGCGCCGCTTTCCCCGATTCTGCAGGTGTCATACGCGGAGTCGATGTACCTGTTTCTGCTCGCCGTCGCCCTGTACCTGCTGCTCAGACGGCGGTATGGCATCCTCGTGCCGGTGATCGCCGTCATGTCGCTCACGCGCCCAAGCGGGCTGGCTTTCGCCCTCGCGCTGTTCCTGCACGTGGCCCATCGGTGGCTCACGCGCGACAGCGATCCCTTCCCGACCCGGGATCGCGTTGCCGCCTTGCTGCTCGCCGGCTTCAGCACGCTGATGAGCTTCGCCTGGACCGTCATCGCCTGGGCTGTGACCGGCTCCGCTACGGCGTACACCGATACCGAGCTCGCGTGGCGGGCGCCCTACATCGGCTACGGGACGCTAGAGCCGTTCGAGCCGTGGCTGCAGGGCGCCGCGTTCTGGGGTGCTCTTTGGCACGTCGGCGGCCTCGCCTTGTGGCTTCTCGCCGTGGTCATCCTCGGCTTCGTCGCCTTCCTGTTCACCCCGACCGCACGACGGCTCGGTGCGGATATCCGCATCTGGGGTGCGAGCTATGGCCTCTACCTTCTCGCCGTCTTCTTTCCGCAATCGAGCACCTTCCGATTGCTTATGCCGATGTTTCCCCTACTCGGTGCTGTGGCGCAGCCGCGTTCGACGATTTACCGGGTGAGTGTCGTGGCGCTTTTCATCGCCGGACAGTTTGGCTGGCTGTACATCTGCTGGTGGGACAACGGGTACGACTGGACACCCCCGTAACGCCGCACCTGGCGCCCCCGTTTTCGGGATAGCGCTCAATTACTGGATAATAGAAATCATTCCACGAAAGGGGATCCATCATGGCAGCCATGAAGCCGAGGACCGGAGACGGGCCAATGGAGGCTGTTAAGGAGGGTCGCCTCATCATCGTGCGCGTGCCGCTCGAGGGCGGCGGCCGTCTCGTCGTTTCCGTCAATGACGCCGAGGCCAAGGAGCTGCACGACGCGCTCGCCGGAGTGGTTGCGGCCGCAAGCTAGTTCACCATCCGGGCGCGTGCTTCGCCTCACCCGATGACCGCGGCCCCAGGCCGTGTCATTGCCGTGACGACCGCGCTGGCAGCGGCGGCGGTCGCAGGCTATAGCTTCGTGAGCTGGAGCAGGCCGTCGCCGACCGGGGAGAGCGCGCTGATCACCGCGTGTGACTCCGAAATCTCGGTGAGAAGCGAACGGAATCCTCGCACGGTATCGTCCCGCTGCGCCGGGTCGGCCACCCTGCCGCGCCAGAGCGCGTGGGCGACGAGAACGGTCCCACCGGCTCGGACAAGCCGCAAGCCATGCTCGACGTACTGGATGACCGATTGCGGATCGGCATCGACGAGCACGACGTCGTACGACTGCTCGTTCATCCGGGGCAGAACATCGATCGCTCGGCCGGCGATCAGTCGCATCCGATTGTTCGGGATTCCAGCGTCGTGGAACGCCTTTTTGGCCGACTGCTGGTAGTCGAGTTCGAAATCGATGGAGGTGAGTGTCGCCTCTGGAGCTCCGGTGAGCAACCAGAGGCCGCTCACCCCGACCCCCGTGCCGATCTCGATGATGTTCGTGGCGGCGGTCGCGGCCGCGATCACGGCGAGCTGAGCGCCCATCGCCGGCGTGACCGGATCGATGCCGAGCTCGATTGAATGCTGGCGCGCTTGCACGATTTCTTCGCGCTCGACGATGAAGTCCTCCGCGAACTTCCAATTCAACTCTTTGTCTGCCACCGTGTGCTCCTCGTTCTCACCAAGAGTAGGCGAGCCGGACGGGTTGACGCGTTAGTCTGGACGAGTGTCCGGTGGGTTTAGCTTCGACAAGCTGATTGTGATCGCCGTGCTCGCGGTGTTTCTGCTCGGTCCGGAGCGCATTCCGCACTACGCGGCTCAGTTGGGGCGCCTCGTACGGACGGTGCGGGACATGGCCAACGGGGCAAAGGAGCGCCTTCGGGACGAGATGGGCCCCGACTTCGACGATGTCGACTGGAAGAAACTCGACCCACGACAGTACGACCCGCGTCGCATCATCCGGGAGGCGCTGCTGGAGGACGTCGACGCAGCGCCGGCCTCCGTCATTCGGCCGCCGGCAACATCAGCCACGCGGCGGCACATGGTCGACGGCGAAGCCGCACCGTTCGACAACGAAGCGACCTAGACGCGCCGCTGCGCACACGGTCAGCGCACGCTGATACCGAGCTTCCGGCCGGCGAGACCCCGTCCGCGACCGGCGAGCTGAGCGGCGACGGCCTGGATGGCGACCGAGGCGGCGTCGTCCGGGTCCGAGAGCACGATCGGAATACCGGTGTCCCCGCCCTCACGCAGGCCAATGCTGAGGGGAACGGACGCGAGCACCGGAACCGGTTGCTCCTGTTCGCGAGACAGCCGGGAAGCGACATCCGCGCCACCTCCGGCGCCAAAGAGCTGCAGAACAGAGCCGTCCGCCTGGGCGAGCCCAGCCATGTTCTCGATCACCCCGATGACTGTCTGGCCGGTCTGACGCGCGACGGCGGCGCTGCGTTCTGCGACCTCCGCTGCGGCCGGTTGCGGGGTGGTCACGACGATGACCTCGGCGTGCGGGAGCAGTTGTCCGAGGGAGATGGCCACGTCCCCTGTGCCGGGCGGCAGATCGAGCAGCAGAACGTCGAGGTCCCCGAAGAAGACGTCCGTGAGGAACTGCTGGATTGTGCGATGAAGCATCGGGCCACGCCAGGAGACCGCGGCGTTGTTATCGACGAACATGCCGATCGAGATCACCTTCACCCCGTAATTGATCGGCGGCAGGATCATCTCGCCGACCCTGGTCGGCTTCGCCCCCTCAAGACCGAGGATGCCGGGTATCGAGAACCCGAACACGTCGGCGTCCACCACCCCGACCGCGAGTCCTCGTGCGGCGAGGGCGACAGCCAGATTTCCGGTGAGAGTGGATTTGCCGACGCCTCCCTTGCCGCTCGTAATTGCGTAAATGCGGGTGAGGGTGTCCGGGCCGAATTGGAGCTCCCGCGCTCGACCGCCTCGGAGCTTCTCGGTGAGCGCCGTGCGCTCCTCGCGAGTCATGACGCTGACATCCACTGAGACGCTTGTGACACCGGCGACCGCGGCCGTGGCCTCACGGACGTCGCGTTCGATAGTCTGCGCCGCCGGGCACCCGACGATGGTGAGTTTGAGCGCGACTGTCGCCTCGCCGCCGTCGGACACTCGCACCGCGCCGATCATGTCGAGTTCCGTGATCGGCTTGCGAATCTCCGGGTCGATGACACGAGAGAGGGCCCGTTCGATGCGGGACTCGATGTCCTCGCTCGCGCCGCCTCGGGACGCGTTCACCCGGGGGTGCCCTCCGGCTTTCTTTCCGCCTCAAGTTCCTCGAGTAGCGCCCGGAGTTCGGCGCGGATGAAGTCCTTCGAGGCCAGTTCTCGCACGGCGAGACGGAGGGAGACAATCTCGCGGGCCAGATATTCCGTGTCGGCAAGGTTTCGTTCGGCGCGCTGCCTGTCCTGCTCGAACTGCACGCGGTCGCGGTCATCCTGCCGATTCTGGGCGAGCAGGATCAGGGGAGCCGCATACGACGCCTGAAGGGAGAGGATGAGGGTGAGAAGGGTGTAGTTGAGCGCGCGCGGGTCGAACTGGACGCCCTTTGGGGCGTACGTGTTGTAGAGGATCCAGAGCACGACGAACACGGTCATGCCGACGAGGAATCCGGAGGTACCCATGGCTCGGGCGAAACTCTCGGAGAACCTGCCGACCCGGTCACGACCGCCGATGCGAGGCACGAACGAAGTACGGAGTCCCTTAGGGGAGTCGAGGCCTAACTCAGAGCGACGGGCCATTGAAGTGCCTCCTTCCGGGTGGAGCGATTACGGAGATGCTGCTGGTGTCGGCGGACACCCTGGAGTGGGTCGCCGGTTCGTCGTCGTCGTGACTTCGCCAATCGTCGGGCAGCAGGTAGTCGAGAACATCGTCAATGGTCACCACCCCGACCAGTCGATGGTTGTCGTCGACAACCGGAAGCGAGACCAGGTTGTAACTCGCGAGGGTGCGCGCGACCTCGGCTGCCGAGGCGCTGGCCTTCACCGGTTCGAGCTTCTGGTCGAGTAGCGTGCCGAGGCGTTCCATCGGAGGGTAGCGAAGCATTCGCTGGAAATGCACCATGCCGAGGAAGCGGCCGGTCGGCGGTTCGTACGGCGGAAGGGTGACGCAGACCGCGGCGCCAAGGGCCGGGGCGAGCTCGTGCCGACGGATGAGGGCGAGACCCTCCGCCACTGTCGC
>JAUZFY010000304.1 GCA_030840185.1 Microbacteriaceae bacterium
GCCGAGATTGACGACCACGAGCACCGCGGCGACCGCGTTGACGCCGATCGACCAACCCGAGCCGACGACCACGATCAGGACGCCGCTGATGGCCGGGCCGAGCAGGCCACCGAGGTGGAAGATCGACGCGTTGAGGCTGATCGCGTTACGCAGACGACGGTGCCCGACCATTTCGTTGACGAATGCCGAGCGAGCCGGTCCTTCGACGACGGCGACCATCCCGAGCAAGAGCGCGACCCCCCACACCTGCCACACCATGACCACTCCGAACAGCGTGAGGAGCGCGAGGAGCGCACACAGCACCGCGGTGATCGACTGAGTAGTCATCATCAGGCGACGCTTGTCCACCCGGTCGGCGATGACCCCGCCCCACACGCCGAAGACCAGAACCGGCGCAAACTGCAGGAACACCGTCACGCCGACGAGAGCAATGTTGTGGGTCAGCTCGTTCACGAGCCAGTCGGTCGCGATTTTCTGCATCCAGCCAGAGGTGTTGGCGATCACCTGGGAGATGACGTACAGGCGGTAATTGAAGACCCGAAGGGAGTCGAAGGTGTCCCGCCAGCGGGGTCGTTCTATGAGAACGGGAATGGGTTCGGTCGGAGGGGAGATGGTTGATGCGTCGGCTGTCACTCGTAAATTCCTGAAGTTTGTCTTCTAGTTTCGTATAGGTACTCCCAACGTTAGAGGCGGCGCAGGCATTCCCAAATAGAATCGACACTATAAGTATCATTATGTTTTTCAATGTGAGGGGCTGAATGGTGTTCGACCCGGTGCTCCTGAAGACATTTGTCACCGTCGCCGAAACGCTCAATTTCACGGTGACCGGGCAACTTCTCGGGCTGAGCCAACCGACGATTAGCCAGCACATTCGCAAGCTCGAGATCGCCGCCGGCCGCAACCTCGTCGTCCGCGACACTCGCGAGATGCGACTGACCGACAACGGGGACGCCATGCTCGGCTTCGCCCGGACGATCCTTGCCGCTCACGACCAGGCCTCCAGCTACTTCACCGGCTCGGCGATGCGCGGCCGCTTGCGATTCGGGTCGGCGGATGACCTCGCCCTCACGCAGCTCCCGCAGATCCTTCGAGACTTCCGGCAGCTGTATCCGCACATCAACCTCGAACTGACGGTGAACCAGAGCGCTGTGCTCTCGCGGAGGCTCCTGGCCGGGCAACTCGATCTCGTGTACATCAAACGCGAACCGGATAGCCCCGGCGGTCGCGTCGCCAGACGGGATCGGCTCGTGTGGGTCGGCCATCGCAACCTCAACCTCGAACCGGGCCAGCCGGTTCCGCTGATCGCCTATCAGGCGCCCAGCCTCAGCCGAACGGCAACGATCACCGCGCTCGAGTCAGTCGGTCGCACCTGGCGTATCACCTGCAACGTGCGGGAGATCAACGGAGTGCTCGCGGCGACCCGCGCTGGCATCGGCATCGCGGCATTCCCCCAGAGCCTGATTCCGCCCGACCTTGCCGAGCTGTCGCCGGCTCTCGGACTGCCCGTGCTCGGCGACATCGACTTCAGCCTCCTCGACAACCCGACCTCGGCGCGGGAACCGATCGACGCCCTGGTCGCAGCGATCATCGCGCGCCAAGGCTCGATGGCGGTGCAGTAGGTCTCTCAACCGGCGATGCCACGCCACAGGGCCACGAGTTCATCGCGACCGTAGATGCGTTCCGGACGGATGACCCGGTTCTCACTCACGTAGTAGAACACCGCATCGATGAGTTCCGGATCGATGCCCTTCCATTCGGCGAAGGCCTGCCGGTAGAGCGCGAGCTGGAGTTGCTTGGCCTCGAGGTCGTCGGCATCCCGCGGGGCCTTGCCGGTCTTCCAGTCGACCACCCGGTAGCGTCCGTCGACGAGATACACCGCGTCGAGCTTGCAGACGATCACCTCGCCGTCCAGGATGAGGTGGATCTCGATCTCGACCTCCTCCGGCGCAAGCGTCGCGAACTCGGACCGCTCGAAGGTCTGCCGCAGCCGCTCGAAACCGTCGGTCTCCATTCCCGCGAAGTCCGGTCCCTCGAAAATTGGTGCCTCGAGATCAGCGTCGAGTTCGGTCACACTCGCATCCAATTCCTCCGCGGTACCGTGAACGCCGTAACGCTGTTCGACCCAGCCGTGGAACAGGGTGCCGAGTCGCGTCGCGCGATACGGTCGCCTGGGCATCGGTCGGCGCAGCGACGCCGCCACCCCGGCCGGGTTGGTCACGAAGTCCTTGAACCGGGACGCCGACACCCTGGTCGGCAACTCGACCACCTCCGTCGCGCTCAGTCTGCGTCTGCGCTCCTCGAGCAACAGGTCGAGGTCCGCCTCCCACTGACCGGCGTTCCCCGGGGCGGCCTCCCGCACCAGTTCGGCCGCGCGCTCCACGACGGCACGGCGCCCACCGAGTGGATCCAATGGCCAGCTGAAAAGGTTCGCCTCGGCGCCGAGCGGATTTTCGGCGTGCTCGCTGGAGACCGGCAGCTCGGCGATCACGCCGTCCCCCGCGAGCTCCCGCAGAAACGGACTCGGTAGCCTGGGCGTCGTCTGGGTCGCCCAGAACGATGCGGTGAGCAGAAGCGAGTGCCGCGCCCGGGTGACCGCGACGTAGGCCAGTCGTCGCTCCTCGAGGTCGTGCCGGTCGCGAACCAACGCCTTGAAGCGCTTCTGCTCGTCGATCAGCTCCTTGCGCGTTGTCGCCGCCGCCCATTCGAGAACCGGCAATTCGTCCGCGTCGCCGCGGAATTCGTAGGGAAGCGAACCAAAGGTGAGCCACCCGTTTGATCCCTCCGCCGGCGTGCCGGGAAGCTCACCCTCGACCAGTCGTGGGACCACAACCAGGTCCCACTCCAGGCCCTTCGAGCCGTGGATGGTGAGCAACTGCACGGTTCCGGGCTCGGGTTCCTCGGGCCGCGGTGCGAGATTGTCTCTCCACTCCGCCTCCCTCAGCCAGGCGAGAAACCCGCCGAGACTCGCCGAATCGTCCACCGCGAGATAGCCGCTGAGGGCGTCGAAGAATGCCTCCATGTTGGCCGCGCCGAGGGAACGGGTCTCATTGGCCGCGACCTCGATGTCAAGCATGAGGTCTTGCTCGACGAAGGTGACGAAGTCGAGCAGATCGAGGCCGACGCGTGCCCGCAACCGCGCGAAGGTGCGTCCCGCCTCCCGCAGACGCTCGAGACCCGCCGGGCTGAATCGCTCAAGGGCGGAGTGGCCGGGGCGGGCGGTGGCGATGAAGTCGAGCGCGTCGACGATCGAGCCTCCCTCACCCTCGGCGACCGACTCGCGCATGCGCTGCCTGACGTCGTCGTCGATTGGACGCTGGGCGTAGTCCCGGTCGCGAAGCCAGGACGCGAGCCTCGAGAGCACGTGAAGGTCCTTCGCGCCGATTCGCCAGCGAGATCCCGCGAGCAGCCGCACCAGTTCCGAGCCCGCGGTCGGGTCGTTGACGACGGCGAGCGCACATACCAGGTCGGCGATCTCCGGCTCGGCCATCAGCCCCCCGACGCCGAGCACATGGAACGGGATGCCGTGCCGGCGCAGCGCCGAGATGAATGCCCCCTGCGTCTTTCGAGCGCGGAACAGCATCGCCGCGGTCGGCGGGGCCTGCCCGGAGCGCACCGTGAGCTTCGCCTTCAACCAGCGCGCGGCTGCCTCGGCCTCGTCCGGCAGGGTCTCCTCGACCTTCACCTCGACGGGATGGGCGGATGCCGACGGTCCTGCCTCGAGCCGGTGGACCGTCGTTCGCGCGCT
>JAUZFY010000334.1 GCA_030840185.1 Microbacteriaceae bacterium
GCGCACACTTGGTCGGTCATCGCACGGACCTACGCCGAGTTCAACCGGCACGGACTCGTGCCCGAGCCCGACTGGGTCAGCGTCGACCACCGGCAAGGTGCCCTATTCGCGTCCAGCGACGTGAACGCATCTATCCGCGCTTCACGCGAGCTCACGCCGGATCTCGGGATCTACATCGAGAGTGTGCATCGGCTAAGCGATCTCGGAGCGGTCGTCACCAATACTTCGGTTGGTACGGCACACGAGGGCTTCGCCGCGGAGTGGCGAATGATCCAACTTCTGACAGTCGACGGCGACCGAATCGGGCGCTTGGAAATGTTCGACGAGGCAGACCTCGACGCCGCGCTCGTGAGGTTCGACGAGCTCGATAGGCAGCCGCAGCTGCTCGAGAATACCGCGACGCGGACGTGGGCGCGCCTCGCCGATGCGTTCAATCGCCGCGACCTGGACGGTTTTCTTGCGCTTACTACTGCGGACGGCGGAATAGATGATCGGCGAAAAGGCCTGCGCGCCTTATTCGATGGACCGATGCGGCGAGAGGGGGTGCGCGCACTGTTCGACGCGCCGCCCAGTAGCTGGCGGATGGAGGTGGAGCCAATCGCCATCAGGGGATCTCGCCTCTCGCTCACCCGCGAGAGGTACAGGGACACTGATGATGCCGATCGACCGGTCGTCGCCGAGCTCCTGACCGTCATGGAAGTCACCGACGGCGACCTGGTGCACGAAACAGTGGACTTCGACGTCGACGACACCGAGGCCGCCTTCGAGGAGCTCGACGCCCGGTACATCGCCGGCGAGGCGGCCGCCCACGGACGTACATGGTCGTTGATCTCGGAGGGCTTTGCCGCGCTTAACCGACGTGAGGTCCCCGCGACAACACTGGACTTTGTGAACGTCGATCACCGCCCAGTGACAGCAGTCGAGCCCGGTGACTTAGTCGCAAACCTCCGCGCCGTCTGGGATCAAGTTCCGGACATCAGCTTGTATCTCGAGGCTGTGCATCGGTTAAGCGACCTAGGCGCAGTCGTCACTCAAGCGGTGCATGGGACCTCCCAAGAGGGCTTCGAGGCGGAGTGGCGCGAGATCCACCTGGTGACAATCGAAGGCGAACTGTTCAACCGGAGCGAGATGTTCGACGAGGCAGACCTCGACGCCGCGCTCGCAAGATTCGACGAGCTCAACGCGCCAACGCTCGAGAACGCCGCGACCCGAGCCCGGGCGCGCCAGGCCGAGGCATTCAACCTCCGCAACTTGGATGGTTTTCTTGCCGGCTACAGCACTGCGGAGGCGCGATATGAGGACCGGCGAAAAGGCCTGCGTGACGACGCTGCGGGCCCAGGTCTGACGAAGAGGGCGCGGGCGCTGTTCGAGGCACCCAAGAGATGGCGGACGGAGATGGAGCCCGTCGCCATCAGGGGACCTCGCCTGGCGCTGACCCGCGACAGATACCGCGACACCGATTCCGACCGGACCATCACCGCCGAGCACTTGACGCTCACGGAAGTCGGTGACGATGACTTGGTGTACCGCACGGAGCTTTTCGATCCTGACGACATCAACGGCGCGATCGGTGAGCTCACCGCACGCTGGATTGCATCCGGAGACGTTGCCCATCCTCACGTAATTGAGGCGGTATGCCGGCTTATCGAGACCGTCAACAGTCATGAGTGGGATGCATTCGCCACACTCAGCGCCGGTGCGACGTACGTCAATCACCGCCAGCTCTCGAGTCCGGGCGTCGAAACGATCGCCGACCACATGCCATCAATCCGAACGATGGCATCGCTAGTACCCGACTATTGGGTCGAACTCGCGGAGGTTCTCACGCACTCGCCGATAGGCGTTGTCGGCGACGTGGTCTTGAGGGGCACGTCCACGGATGGCCTCGCGATCGAGATTCCGCTTGTCATGCTCGTCGTCGTCGACCGCGATCGCGTCACTGGATTCGAGGCGTTTGACCCCGACCAGCGGGACATGGCCCTGGCCCGGTTCGAAGCACTCAACCAGCCGACCTGAACAAGGATCACTTTCCTTCACGAGAGGACCGTTACCCTTGTGAGGAATCCAGATTCTCGGTATCGCTGTCCAGATGCGGTTGGGAGGTCTCGGCGTGCTGTTCATGCACGAAGTGCACACGGTGCGCGGTCGCGCAGAGGACGACTTCGAGGCTAAGTTTCGTGAAGGCTGGATGCCCATGCTCGGCACCGGCGACGATGCCCGGCTGCTGTGGTACGCCAATCACGCGCACGGCAGCGGCCCCGCCTACACCGTCGTCACTGTGACGGCCGTCCGCGACGGAACCGCATGGGAGCGCCTGGCCCTGCGGATCCAGAAGGGCGACCTAAAGAAATGGATGCGCGATCTCGATGAGCTCCGCCACGACGTCGAGGCCAAATTGCTTGTGCCGCTACCGTGGTCGCCGCTCCAGGACGTGGACTTCAACGAGGTACCGACAGATGGGCGGGAACACGAGCTGACCCTGTACATGGAAGACACCATGTGGCCCTACGCGGACAAGTTCGACGAGTACATCCACCGATGCGGGGAGGTGTACTCCAAGAGTCTGGACCACCCCAATCCTCTGCTCCGGATCGAGGCCGCCTTCCAGCCCGCCCTCGGCAGCCACCTGCGCCGCGAGGTGGCTCTGATGCAGCGCGTCCACGACCCGGAGGCGCTGCTCAAATTGCTTCAGACCGAGATCCCATCCGAGTACCGGCGCCCGGGGACATGGATGCACGACGCGCTCGAGCTGCGTGATCAGTGGACCAGCAGGCTGCTGCGGACCTCCTCGTGGTCACCACTGTTTTGAGCCGCGGATGAACATCGGGACGCTGATCGACACCGCCGCGGCCGACGACCCCGGCCGCACCGCGCTCATCATCGACGGGCGCGACATCAGCTACGGCGAGCTGGCCACGGCCGTCGAACGCTGCGCCGCTCGCCTGGCCGACAGCGGAGTGGCTGGCGCGCGCGTCGCCGTCCTCGACGTCGGCAGCCTGGCATCGATCGCGACGATGCTCGGTGCCGCGCGGATCGGGGCTGCCGCGGCGCTGATGAATCCCGCCCTGACACCGCGCGAGTTGGAGGGGCTTCTTGCGAACGGCGAGTGGGCCCCCGTCGGGGTCGCCGGAGTCGATTACATCGACCGCCTCGCCGACGCGGGCATGCCCGCGGTCTGGCTTGGGACCGATCTGATCGACGACGACGAGCCGCACGGGCCACCACCAGCCGACGACGCCGACGACCGGGATGCGGTGGTCCTGTTCACCAGCGGTACGACGGGGCTTCCGAAGGCAATCGGCATCACGCAGCAGCAGTTGAGCGCGCGATTGAGCGGCGTCACAACGCCTTTCCGGGCCGACGTGCCACCGACCGTGAGCATGATGAGCGTTCCGTTCTTCCACGTCGGCGGCGTGATCGGAGTGCTCGGCAACCTATATGCAGGCAACACCTACGTGGTGCAGGTCCGGTTCGACGCCGGAGAGTGGCTGCGCCTGGTGCAGGAGCACCGAGTGACTTCGACCTTCATGGTGCCGACAATGCTGCAGCGGATCCTCGACCATCCCGCCTTCGACAACACCGACCTGACATCTCTGGCCTCCATCGCCTATGGGGCGGCTGCCGCGCCCGTCACATTGGTGCAGAGGGCGATGGCCGCGTTGCCACATGTGCTGTTCGCCAACGTGTTTGGTCAGACCGAAACACTGGGCGCTTACACGACTCTGCTGCCAGACGATCATCGCGACCCCAACCGGGTGGGCTCGGTGGGTCGACCGCTGCCCGGAGTAGAGGTCCGC
Source organism: Microbacteriaceae bacterium (assembly GCA_030840185.1). Lineage (GTDB taxonomy): Bacteria > Actinomycetota > Actinomycetes > Actinomycetales > Microbacteriaceae > Lacisediminihabitans. The sequence goes on from JAUZFY010000334.1 coordinate 3,798, forward strand.
GTCGTGGACCCCGACACTGGAATCGACGTCGAGGCCGGAACGGCGGGTGAGTTGTGGGTGAACTCCCGCCAGAACGTCATCGAAGGCTGGCTGCATACAGGGGATCTCGCTCGCCAAGACTCCGACGGCTACATCTATCCGATTGGCAGGCTGAAGGACACCATCAACCGCGGGGGAGAGAAGTTCGGCCCCATCGAGGTCGAGGACGCCATTCGGACACATCCCGCCGTCAGCGACGTCGCGGTCGCCGGAATCGCCGACGAGGAGATGGGCCAACGGGTGGGTGCCGCCGTGGTAGCCGGGTCTGCGCTGACACTCGAAGAACTGCGATCCCACTGCCGCGAACTGATCGCCTACTTCAAGCTGCCCGAGCGCCTGAAGATCGTCGACGACATCCCGTACAGCGACACCGGCAAGGTCAACCGCCGTCAGCTTGCCGCGCTGATAGCGGATGGCGCCTGACCCAGCGAGAGGAGTCGCCGTGCTGTTTCTTCACGAGACCCACAAGGTCGTCGGTACCCGCGAGGACGACTTCGAGGCGGCCTTCCGCGAGGGCTGGATGCCGACGCTGGCTCGGGAGGAGGACGCGCGACTTCTCTACTACGCCAACCAAGCTCACGGCTCCGGGGCGGCCTACACCGTCGTCACCATCACCGGGATC
>JAUZFY010000008.1 GCA_030840185.1 Microbacteriaceae bacterium
CGCATCACGCAGGAGGAGGCGGCCGTGCATCCGCGTCGTTCGGTGCTCATGCGGGTGCTTGGCGACGTTGACGCCGCTCCCGACATCGATACAACCATTCTCGATGTGCAGCCGGGGGATCGCTGGCTGCTCTGCTCCGACGGCCTGTCCAGCTACGTCTCCGACGACAAGATCGAACACGCCCTCAAGACGATCCCCGACGTGAACGCCGCCGCCGAGCGGTTACTGAGGGACAGCCTGGACCAGGGTGCACCGGACAACGTGACCGCCGTGATTGTCGACATCGACGAGACCGGCGAATCCGGATCGAATCCGGCAATCGTCGTGGGCTCTGCCGCGCTTCCGCTCACGTTCGAGGGAGAGTCCGGCCGACGTCCGCTGCGACTTCCGAGCCTTCTCCTTCATCCGCTCAAGTCGACCCAGCACGAAGACAGCCACTTCGAACCGGAGTCGGACGAGTACCTCGACGAACTCATTCTCGAAGACCGCCGTCGCGCTCGGAGGCGGCGGATCACCTGGCTGGTAGGCATCATCGTGATCATTGTGGGAATAGTCGTTGCCCTCCTCCTCGGCTACCGCTGGACGCAGTCCCTCTACTACGTCGGCGCGAACGGTTCCACTGTTGCCATCTACCAGGGGGTGCAGCAGGATATCGGGCCGATCTCCCTGCACAGCGTCTACACGGAGACCAGCGTGAAGCTCAACGATCTCCCGACTTACATGCGAAAGACTGTTACGGACACGATTAGCGCACAAGACCTTTCCGACGCGAGGGCGATCATCAAGCGACTGGCAGATGCAGGTAAGTAGTTCCGACGCAACAGCCCCGATCGGTCGGCCGACCTCAACGGCGACCGGCGAAGCCGCGCGCTCAACTTTCACCGAAACCATCCGCCTCAGGCTGAGGGTGCCGGCGAAGCGGCGCAACCTCGAACTCCTCCTGCTGATCGTCGCCTTCGGCATTGTTGGAGCGGCCATCACGCTTGTCGAACTCGGAGCGCTAGGGCACATCGAGGGCACGGTTCTGCTGCTTGGCACCAGCCTCGGTGTGCTCGCCCTCGCGATGCACGTTGCAATGCGATTTGTCGCGCCCGAGGCAGATCCGCTCATTCTTCCGGTCATCCTTGTGCTGAACGGGCTCGGCATCGCGGAGATCTACCGCCTGGACATCGCCAACCACACCACCGGTTGGGGCGCCTCGGGCGTGCGCCAGATCGCCTGGACGGCGATGGCAATGATCATCGCCGTCGCGGTGCTCGTGCTTCTCCGCAACCACCGCGTGCTCCAGCGGTATCGCTATATCGCCATGTTCGTCGGCATCGTGTTGCTGCTACTGCCGATGCTTCCGGGGATCGGCGCGACCGTGAACGGCGCTCGGCTCTGGATCAGCATCGGAAGCTTCAACTTCCAGCCGGGGGAACTTGCAAAGATTGCCCTCGCCGTCTTCTTTGCCGGGTATCTCGTGACGGCGCGCGAGAGCCTGTCCATGGTTGGCAAGAAGTTCTTGGGAATGCGGTTTCCGCGAGTGCGCGATCTCGGCCCAATCCTGGTGATCTGGCTCGCCGCCATGGCCGTCCTCGTGTTCCAACACGACCTTGGCACCGCGCTGCTCTTCTTTGGCCTGTTCCTCGTAATGATCTACGTCGCTACCGGGCGGCTGAGCTGGGTGATCCTGGGGCTCCTGCTCTTCGTGGGAGGCGCGCTCGTCGCCGGCCGTGCGCTCAGCTATGTTCAGGGCCGATTTGCGTCGTGGCTCGACCCCTTCAACCCCAAGGTCTACGACGCGATCGGCGGCAGCTACCAGCTCGTGCAGGGACTCTTCGGCTTCGCGCACGGCGGACTCATCGGAACCGGCCTCGGGCAGGGAAGCCCGAGTATTGTTCCGCTTGCCGAGAGCGACTACATAATCGCGAGCCTTGGGGAAGAGCTCGGCCTTGCCGGCCTGTTCGCCATTCTCGCTCTCTACATGCTCTTCATCTCCCGTGGATTACGCATCGGCTTCGCAGGGCAGGATGACTTCGGCCGGCTGCTCGGCGTCGGGCTGTCTTTCGCCATTGCGCTGCAGGTGTTCATCGTTATCGGGGGCGTCACCCGGGTGATCCCCCTCACCGGCCTGACGACACCATTCCTCGCGGCAGGTGGTTCGTCTCTCGTCGCCAACTGGATCATCGCCGCCCTGTTGCTTCGACTGTCCGACAGTGTCCGCACCCAACCAGGATTGATAGCCGACCGATGAGCCGCCAAATCAAGCGCGTGACTATTGCCGTGCTCCTCATGTTCCTTGCTCTGTTCACTTCCACAACGATCATCACGGTGTTCCAGGCCGACTCGCTTAACGCCGACGGACGCAATGTGCGCACACTCAACGCGAGCTATTCCGCCGAGCGCGGACCGATCCTGGTCAACGGCCAAGCGATTGCCGAGTCCGTTCCATCGAACGACAAGTACAAGTACCAGCGGGTCTACCGTTCGCCGGACCTGTATTCACCTGTCACCGGATACTTCACCCTTAACCAGGGCAACACTGGGGTAGAGGGCGCTATGAACAGCTACCTCAGCGGAACGTCCAATGATCAGTTCTTCACCAAGGTCAAGTCGATTCTCACCGGCCAAACGCCGAAGGGAGCCGCGGTGTCGCTCACGATCAACCCGGCCATTCAGCAGGTCGCCTCGGATGCCCTCGGGAACAACACCGGCGCCGTCGTGGCCCTCGATCCGAAGACCGGCGCGATTCTCGCCATGGTGTCCAAGCCTGGCTACGATCCGAACCAGCTCGCGTCGCACAACACCAACGACGTCATCGCCGCCTATAAGCAGTTGCTCGCCGATCCGACGAATCCGCTCATCAATCGGGCCATCTCCGGCAACCTGTACTACCCGGGATCGGTATTCAAGCTTGTGCTCACCTCGGCCGCCCTCGATAGCGGAAAGTTCACCCCGGACAGCGTCTTTCCGAACCCGCTGACCTTCACTCTGACCGGTACCAACACCCAGATCAACAACGCCGAAGGCGGTAACTGCGGCGGTGGGGCAACCGTGTCGATCGCCGACGCCCTGCGGTTGAGCTGCAACATTCCGATGGCGCAGCTCGGTGCCGCCCTCGGCGGCAACGAGATCGCGAAGTACGCGAAGGCCTACGGCTACGGTCAGAAGCTCTCCGTGCCGATGCCGGTCACGCCGAGCATCTACAACGTCGGCAACGAGGCGCAGGTGGAACTCTCGTCGTTTGGTCAATTCGACGACCGCGTCACGCCCCTGCAGGTGGCAATGACCTCGGCGGCCATCGCCAACGGCGGCACTGAGATGCAGCCGACCCTCATCAAGGACATCACCGCGCCGGACCTCACCGTCATCCAGCCATTCCAGCAGAAGATTTTCGCGCAGCCGATCACCCAGGCGACGAGCGCGACGATGACGCAGCTCATGGTCAACAACGTGAACAACGGGGCTGCCAATGGTGCAAGAATTAGCGGAGTCGATGTTGCGGGCAAGACCGGAACAGCGCAGAACGGCAATGGGAAGCCGTTCACTCTCTGGTTCACCGGATTCGCCCCCGCCAATAACCCCCAGGTTGCGGTTGCAGTTGTGGTAGAGAACGGTACGAGCTTCGGCAATACGGTCGCGGCGCCAATCGCAAAGAAGGTCATAGAGGCGGTGCTTAACAAATGAGACCCACTAGTGGCCTCACTTTCGGCGGACGGTACCAGCTCTCTAGTCGCGTTGCCATCGGTGGCATGGGCGAAGTTTGGCAAGCCACCGACCTGGTCATCGGTCGTACGGTTGCCATCAAGATCTTGAAAGACGAGTACCTTGGCGACCCGGGCTTCCTCGAGCGCTTTCGCGCCGAAGCAAGGCACGCGGCCCTCGTGAATCACGAGGGAATCGCCAACGTGTTCGATTACGGCGAGGAAGAGGGCAGCGCCTACCTCGTCATGGAGCTCGTCCCCGGGGAAGCGTTGTCGACGATCCTCGAGCGCGATCGTGTGCTCCCGGCTGACCGGGTGCTCGACATCGTCGCCCAGACGTCCTCGGCCCTTCACGCCGCCCACTCGGCGGGACTGGTGCACCGAGACATCAAGCCGGGCAATCTGCTGATCACCCCGGAGGGCCGGGTCAAGATCACCGACTTCGGCATCGCTCGGATTGCCGACCAGGTTCCGCTAACCGCCACCGGACAGGTGATGGGCACGGTGCAATACCTTTCGCCTGAGCAGGCGAGCGGGCATCCGGCCTCGCCGACAACGGACATCTATTCCCTGGGAATCGTCGCTTACGAGGCACTCGCGGGTCGTCGTCCGTTCACAGGCGAGTCGCAAGTGGCGATAGCGATGGCGCAGATCAACGAGACGCCGCCGGAGTTGCCTTCTACCATCTCTGAGCCGGTACGAAACCTTGTGTTCGCGTGCATCGCCAAGAACCCCGCCGACCGTCCCGCTTCTGCCGCTCATCTTGCCCGCGCGGCGCAGGCTCTTCGGCGCGGCGACGTCGTAGCAGCCGCAGCCGCCGTCCCCGGCATCATGGCCGCGGGCACGCTTCCGGCCCTTCAGCGCGAAAATCAGGCGACTCAAGCGACCCGTTTGCTGACAACGGCGGTTGCCACCGAGAGCGCGTCGACCACTGCGCCGATCGGGACCAAGCGCCGGAACCGGTGGACCTGGCCTCTCGTCGCCCTCATCGCCATCTTCCTGGTGGTGATTATCGGAACAATCATCGCGCTCGTCGGAAATCCGACGTCGAGGGTCGGGCAGTCCGCGAGCGCTTCGCCGTCCATCTCCGCGTCGCCGACCGCTTCCTCGCCGCCGCCGAGTCCCTCTCCGACCAGCAACATCGTCAACATCACGCCCAATGAGTTCATCGGGCAGACAATGCCCCAGGTGCAGTCTGCTCTCGACCAACTCGGCCTCGGCGCGAATATGGTTCCCGACGCCAGTCCCGCGCCGTCGGCCGACAAGGTTGGCACGGCCTATTTCGTGAACCCCACCGGGAACGTGCACAAGAACGACGTCATCACCGTGAGGTTCTACGGCAACGTTCCGCCAACACCACCGAGCCAGCCTGCGGCACCAACCACACCGGATACTTCGACCGCCGTGGGTAAAACTGTCACCGTGACCATTCCGGCCTACACCGGGTGCCCGAGCGGATCGACGCTGCAGTTCTTCACTTTCACGCCGAGTAGTGGATCGACGCTGACCCCGCCCAACCCGGTCGGCCCCAGTGTGACAACGCTGCAATGGACAATCTCTTTGACACCGGGGCCGAATACACTGTCCTACGTCGCCCAGTGCACCGGCACGAACAATGTTTCCCCGGCTTCGAACGCGTTGACCGTTACCGGCACGATCCCCCCGACGCCGTAGACGGCGATCCTCCATCGCGCACGCATTACACTGACAGAGACTTTGCGCCCGCATCCACAGGAGACTAATTCGTGACTGAAGGTACTCGTCTGCTCGCCGGGAGGTATGAGGTTGGCGCGCTGATCGGTCGCGGAGGCATGTCCGACGTCCACGTCGGAAGGGACATTCGACTCGGCCGCCGGGTGGCGATCAAGTTGCTGAAGCCCGCGCTCGCAACGGATCCGCGGTTTCGCCTGCTCTTCCGCGAGGAGGCGCAAAAGGCGGCCCGCATGGCGCACCCGACCATCGTCCGCGTCTTCGACGCCGGCGAGGAAACGATACGCGAACCTAACGGTCACGAATCGCAGGCTCCGTTCATCGTCATGGAATTCGTGGACGGGCGACTCCTTACGGACATCATTGCCGAGGGGCCGCTGCAACCGAGCGAAGCGGTGCGGATCATGTCCGGCATTCTGACCGCACTCGAATACAGTCACCGCGCCCTGTTGGTTCACCGAGATGTCAAGCCGGGCAACGTCATGGTCACCCAAAACGGCCAGGTCAAGGTGATGGACTTCGGGATCGCCCGCGCCGTCTCCGATAATTCCGCGACGGTGGCCGACACAAGTGCGGTGCTCGGAACGGCACAATATTTCTCCCCGGAACAGGCCAGAGGTGAGACGGTCGATGCCCGAACGGACCTCTATTCCGCCGGCGTCGTGCTCTTCGAGCTTCTCACCGGTCGCCCACCATTCCGTGGAGACCGAGCCGCCGCCGTTGCCTACCAGCACATCAGCGAGGCCGCCGCCGCGCCGAGCACCCTCAACCCGCGGGTTTCACCCGCGCTCGATGCCGTTGTGCTCCACGCCCTGGCAAAAGACAAGTTTGAGCGGTTCCAGACTGCCGCAGAGTTCCGCCAAGACCTCGAGACCGCGATGGCTGGCGCCGTTCCGGTGCGTCGCACGCCGGTCACTAACTTCAACACCACGCTGTTCGGGATTAATCCGAACTCGACCGCAGCTTCCGACACCGCGCTGAGCCAGTTGTCGGCTACCTACGACGACCGCGCTGTGCGCACGCAGTCGAGGCCACCGGTCGCCTGGATCTGGGTCGGCATCATGGCGATCGCGGCCATCCTGATCGGTGTCGTCTTTTGGGTCGTCAACCTTCCCCCTGCGACCATCGGCAACGACCTCTCCGTGCAGGTCCCGAATGTGAACGGAAAGCCCTACGACAGCGGGGCGAGGGACCTAACAGACCTCAAGCTCAAGGTATCCCCCGTCACCGAGTCGAGCGGCAAAGTGCCAAAGGGCGACATCATCACCACGGACCCGGGCTCCGGCGCGAAGGTGTCACGAGGTTCGACCGTGCTGGTGTACGTGTCATCGGGCAAGGCAGCCGCGACCGTTCCAAGCCTCTCTGGACTGACCGAGGAGGCGGCGAAGACGGCGATCAAGGCGGCCAATTTGGCATACGGAACCACCAGTTCCGGCCATTCCCCAACCATCGGCGCAGGAATTGTGATCAGCAGCGACCCGGCCCCGGGTGCCGCGGCCCAACAGGGAGACCGGGTCAATCTCGTAGTCTCCGACGGTCTGGTCAACATCCCCGCCGTGGCCGGGCTCGACATCGCCACCGCGAACCAGAAGCTCAACGCGCTTCAACTGAACATCAACGCCGTTCCAAATCCCAATTGCAGCGGACTCAACGTGACGAATCAGTCATTGACCGGGGATCAACCGCAAAACTCCGCGATCACCATTACCTACTGCAGCGGCGGCTGACGGCCGGCGAACGTCCATCGCGCGCCTCGGGGGTCTCCGGGAGCACCACAGGCGCCTCAGGCGCGTCGCAGGGTATTCCGTTCGGTGCTCTGGGTTCAGTTGAGGTTGACTAGCGGGCTGAGGCCGCGCGCGGCATCCTGAGCAGACGGCAATCCCGCGACGGCGAGCCAGTTGGCGATCATGCTGTAGCCACCCTCGGTGAGAACCGACTCCGGGTGAAATTGAACACCGAAGATGGCGGCTGACTCGTGCCGCAGCCCCATGATCACTCCACCTTCGGTTCGCGAGGTGACCACAAGCTCCGCCGGTACCGTCGCGTCCACGACGGCGAGGGAGTGATACCGGGTGGCCCGGAATGGCTGCGGAACGCCCCGATAGAAGTCGCTATCGTCGTGCCGGATCAACGAGGTCTTGCCGTGCATTAGTTCGTCGGCATGGGTGACGGTTGCTCCGAGGGCCTCGGCGATGGCCTGGTGTCCTAGGCAGACGCCGAGCAACGGCAGACCGGATTCCAACGCGGCGGTCACGACGGGAACGGAGACGCCAGCGGCGGCAGGTGTACCGGGGCCGGGAGAGAGCAGCACGCCGTCGTACTCAGCGATCCGCGAACTCGCCTCAGCGGCCGGGAAGGCGTCGTTGCGCATCACCTCGGTCGTCGCCCCAAGCTGCTGAAGATACCCATTGAGCGTGTATACGAAGCTGTCGTAATTATCGATAACGAGTATTCGAGTCATGTTCCCACCGTCACATAGTTGACGTTAACAAAAGTATTGAGCCACGGGAACACGAACAAAACGAGCACCGTGAGAATTACGAGAAACAGCGCGATCATCAATAGGACGCGCACCCACACCGGCCCGGGAAGAACGCGCCACAATGCTCCGTACATTCTGCCACCTATCCTTTCGCCGCAACGGTGGCACTAATCGCCGCCGGCGCCCCAGCCGAGGTCGGCTGCCAGGACTCCAGCACCGCATAGGCGATGATCCGCTCCTGCGCCGAAAACATGGGATTGCAACTCGTCATTGTCAGCACGCGGTCGGTCGCGGACACCCCCGGAAATTCAGGGACCGGCTCGAGCACCCCGACACCCGTCGGCTTCACGTACTCGAGTCCGCGGAAGTCATAGGTGAAATACCCGTCCTTGGTTTGCACGTAAATCTTGTCCCCGATTTGCAGTGTCGCAAGGGGCTTGAACGGGGCGCCATACGTCGTGCGATGGGCAGCCACGGCGAAATTACCGACGGCGCCGGGCATTTGAGTACCGGGATAGTGCCCGATGCCGTTCTTGTTGAGCACCTTGGTGGTCTCGACCCCTTCCGAAATGGGCCGGGCGTAGTCCGAACCGAACCGAGGAACATACATGACGG
>JAUZFY010000009.1 GCA_030840185.1 Microbacteriaceae bacterium
CGATACGCTCGCTGCGCTCGCTACTCGACCAACAGAACGAGTCGCCGGGTCTCGATACGCTCGCTGCGCTCGCTACTCGACCAACAGAACGGGACGGTCACGTCGGCAGGCCCTGCATGCAACCGGAAACTCTAGGATGGAAGGCTCATGACCGATACCCAACTCACCGCAGTACAGATCACCTATCCGGAGGATCTGCCGGTCAGTCAACGCCGCGAAGACATCGCCGCCGCCATCGCTGGCAATCAAGTTGTCATCGTGGCCGGGGAGACCGGATCGGGCAAGACGACGCAGCTGCCGAAGATCCTGCTGGAGCTCGGCAAGACCAGCATCGGACACACCCAGCCCCGGCGGATCGCGGCGCGCACCATCGCCGAGCGAATCTCCGAGGAGCTCGGCACCCCGCTCGGCGGGCTGGTGGGCTACCAGGTTCGGTTCACCGACACGGTGAGCCGGGACACCAGGGTCAAGCTCATGACCGACGGCATCCTGCTCAACGAGATTCACCGCGACCGGCTGCTGAAGAAGTACGACGCCATCATCATCGACGAGGCGCACGAACGCAGCCTCACTATCGACTTCCTGCTCGGCTATCTGAAGCAGCTGATGCCGGCGCGTCCGGACCTGAAGATCATCATCACCTCCGCCACCATCGACCCGGAGAGCTTCTCGAAGCACTTCGGCGGCGCTCCGATCGTCGAGGTCAGCGGGCGCACCTTTCCGGTGGAGGTGCGCTACAGGCCGCTCGTGGCGGAGATTCCGGTCCAAGATGACGAGGATGCCGCGGAGACCGCGGCCGATCTCGATCCAATGGAGGGCATCAACGCCGCGCTCGACGAACTGGCCCGGGAGGGCAACGGCGACGTTCTCGTCTTTCTCAGCGGCGAGAACGAGATCCGGGACGCCGAGGAGTCGATCCGCGCGCGCATCTCGAACGGTTCGATCCACAGCGGCACCGAGGTGCTCCCGCTGTACGGGCGGTTGAGCTCCGCCGAACAACATCGCGTCTTCGAGTCGAGTCGGGCGCCGGGCATCCGACGCCGAATCGTGCTGGCGACCAACGTCGCGGAGACTAGCCTGACCGTGCCGGGGATCAAATACGTGATCGACGCCGGCACGGCGCGCATCTCCCGCTACAGCGTGCGGTCGAAGGTGCAGAGGCTGCCGATCGAGGCCATCTCGCAGGCGTCGGCCAACCAACGCTCCGGCCGGAGCGGGCGCACAAGCGACGGAATCGCGATTCGCCTGTACTCGGAAGAGGACTTTCTGCGTCGCCCGGAGTACACCGAGCCGGAGATTCTGCGCACCAACCTCGCCGCGGTGATCCTGCAGATGATCTCGCTCGGGCTGGGAGACATCGCCGGGTTCCCCTTCCTGCAGCCACCGGATTCCCGAGGCATCAAGGACGGCCTCGACCTCCTGAAGGAGTTGGGCGCGGTTCGCGACCCCCGCGGGTCGAGTAGCGAGCGAGGCACGAGCCCGCGTATCGAGACTGGCCCGCAGATCACCCAGGTCGGCAAGCAACTCACCCAACTTCCCATCGACCCGCGGCTCGCCCGAATGGTCATCGAGTCGAAGCAACACGGTGTCACGCGAGAGGTTATGGCGATCGTCGCGGGCCTGAGCATCCAGGACCCGCGCGAGCGTCCCCTCGAGAAGCGACCGCAAGCCGACCAGGCGCACGCTCGTTTCACCGACCCGACCAGCGACTTCCTCACCCTGCTCAACCTCTGGAACTATCTCGAGGAGCGACAGAAGGAGCTCAGCGGCAACCAGTTCCGGCGCATGTGTCGCAGCGAATACCTCAATTACCTCCGCGTGCGCGAGTGGAAGGACGTCTACCGCCAGCTCGAACGGATGGCCAAGCCGCTCGGCCTTGTCGTCGGTGGCCAGTCGACGAATCCGAACGGCATCCACCGGTCGCTGCTCGCCGGTCTGCTCAGTCAACTGGGCATCCGCGATGTCGCGAAGAAGGACTACATCGGCGCGCGGCAAGTGCGCTTCAGCATCTTTCCCGGGTCGGCGCTCGCCAGGAAGCAGCCTGCCGAGCTGATGAGTGCGGAGCTCGTGGAGACCAGTCGACTGTTCGCCCGAACCAACGCGGCCATCGACCTCGCCTGGGCCGAGCCGATCGCCGGCGACCTGGTGAAGCGCAGCTACAGCGAGCCACACTGGGAAAAGAAGCAAGGCGCGGCGGTGGCGTGGGAACGCGTGACCCTTTACGGTGTGCCGATCGTCGCCCGCCGGCGCGCGCAATTTTCGAAGGTCGACCCCGCCTATGCGCGGGAACTGTTCATCCGGAACGCCCTGGTCGACGGCGACTGGGACCTCGATCGGGTCGACAAACGCGTCTCGGCGTTCGATCGCGAGAATCGGGCGCTCCGCAAGGAGCTCGCCGAACTCGAGGAACGCACCCGGCGCCGCGACATCCTGTATGACGACGAAGCGGTGTTCGACTTCTACCAGCGCCGGCTACCGGCCGACATCACGAGCCAGCGCCTGTTCGAAACCTGGTGGAGGAAGGAACGCACGGTTCGTCCGGACCTCCTGACGATGACTCGGGAGGCGCTCGTCGAGGAGGAGCCAGACACCGCTCAGGTCGAGCACGTGGAATCCACATTCCCGTCCACCTGGCGGCAGGGCGACCAGCAGCTCGCGCTGAGCTACCGGTTCGAACCGGGGGCGACGGATGATGGCGTGACAGTGCAGGTTCCAATCGCCCTTCTCGCCCGCCTCAGACCGGACGGCTTCGACTGGCAGGTGCCCGGGTTCCGCGAGGAACTGATCACCGCGTTGATCAAGGCGCTGCCGAAGGCGATCCGGCGAAACGTCGTTCCGGCGACCGATTGGGCGCGCAAGCTGCTCGCCGACCTGCCGGCGGATCCCGGTCAGGACTCGCTAAAGGAGACCATTGCGGCGGCGATCACCCGACTCACCTACGTCCCGGTCACCGCGAACGACTTCGACGAAGGTCG
>JAUZFY010000032.1 GCA_030840185.1 Microbacteriaceae bacterium
GAACAAGGCAGCCCATGCTCGATCGCAGCCGCGACAGTCGCGAGGCGCGCCGCCGTGGAGGGAGTTCCGGGTTCGACAGACTGCTGAAGCTCATTATCGAAGACGGCGATGGACATGGCGAGATCCACCGGGACCGCGCGACTGGCCTCGGCGAACAGGGGCAGGTCGCGCCGCAAGAGTGTCCCCTTGGTGAGGATGCTGAATGGAGTTCCCGAGTCGGCGAGCGCCGTGATGATGCCAGGCATCAATCGGTAACGACCCTCCGCGCGCTGGTACGGGTCGGTATTGGTTCCGAGAGCGACGGGTTGGCGTCCCCAGCTCGGCTTCGCCAGTTCCCGCGCCAACACCTCGGCGACATTGACCTTGACGACGATCTGGCTGTCAAAGTCCCGGCCGGCGTCGAAATCGAGGTACTCGTGAGTGCGTCGGGCAAAGCAGTAGACGCACGCGTGGCTGCAACCCCGGTACGGATTGATCGTCCAGCCAAACGGCAACGCCGTCTTCGGGCCGGGAATGTGGTTGAGCGCGCTCTTGGCCATGACCTCGTGGAAAGTGATTCCCGCGAACTCCGGCGTCTGCACGCTGCGCACCAGGTTGGAGAGTTTTACGAGCCCCGGCAGCGCCGAGGCCTGCTCCGTCTTCAGCTCCTGGCCGCTCCACCGCATGCTTCAGTCGAACATATGTTCGACTGTCTGTCAACCGACGTGCGCGTTGCGCGGCCGGAATCGGGTCAACCCCTAGCGACGAAAGGCCCATGCGGACTTCACTTATAGGTGGGATACGGTGTGCCACCGAGGAGGGAACGGATGACGCCGACGAGTCAGACCGAGATTGAACGAAAGTTCGACGTGGAGCCGGGCACCGCGCTGCCTGACCTATCCGAGATCGGGACGGTCGACGGCCCGCACACCGTGGAGCTCGAGGCGATCTACTTCGATACCGCGACGAACGATCTCGCACGGGAACGCATCACCCTGCGTCGCCGCACCGGCGGAAAGGACGCCGGCTGGCACCTCAAGCTGCCATCCGGGATCGATCGCGCGGAGGTTAATGCACCAATAGCGGACGCGCAGGGATCCGAGGATCAGATCGGCGCCGTGCCGAACGAACTGCTCGACCCGGTGCGGTCGACGGTGCGCGACCGCGAACTGAGCCCGATTGCGCGCATTAGCACCCGGCGCACCATCCGCACCCTTCTCGACGACGAGGATCAACCGGCGGTGGAGGTTGCCGACGACGACGTGTCGGCGACAGACCTGCGGTCCGGTGTCGCGCGGGTGTGGCGCGAGTGGGAAGCCGAACTGCTCGGGGTGACCGACGACAACCTCGAGCAGCGGATGCGACTGCTCGAGCGCGTACAGGAGAGGCTGCTCCGTGCCGGCGCCAGCGCGTCGTTGAGCCGGTCGAAGCTCGCTCGAACCCTCGGTCGAGATTCGCTCGGAAACCCGGATCAAACGAACGAAGAGCCGCCGAGCGACCCCGACGGGCGCTCGGACGCCGCGCCCGACGCGTTCGGGCTCGCCACCGCGATCGTCCGATCACTGGTGGAGGCGCTGGAACGCGCAGACGCCTCAGTGCGGGCGGACGAACCCGACAGCATCCACGTGATGCGCACTATCGTTCGCCGACTACGCAGCGTGCTCGCGTCCTTCGCCGACGTATTCGATCGCCTCGCCGTTGGCGACCTGCGCCAACGGCTGCGCCGACTCGGATCGGTGCTCGGCGAGGCCCGGGACCTCGAGGTACGCGCGGCGGCGGCGGCGCGCGAGCTTGAAAGCATCCCGGCGGAGCTGCGGGATGACGAGTCGACGGCTCGCCTGGTCGAGGGCGACCGCGTCGCGTTCGGCGAGGCTCGGGATCGGGCGATCGCCTACCTTTCGAACTCGCCGTACTATCGGCTGCTCGACACTCTCGATGACTTTGTGTTCGCCCCCCGCAGCCAGGACCCGGCGGTGGAGAAGCGGGCGGGCGAACCCGCCGAACGACTCGCGCGGCGGGCGCTGCGCACGGCGAGCAAGCGCACTGTCAAGCGGGCGGCGAACCTTCCGCACACCGCGGATGCCGGCGACTACCTCAGCGAGTTCCATGAGGTTCGCAAGGCGGCGCGGCGGCTGCGCTACACCGCCGAGGCAATTCTGGACGCGAATCCGCGGGAGACCGGGTCGAGCGTTCGACGGCTCGCGCGGCGGGCCGAGCGGGTGCAGGACATGCTCGGAGAGCACCGCGACGGCATCCTCTTCGCCGAACACCTCATGTTCGAGTCGAACAGGGCGCACGCGGCCGGCGAGAAGACGTTCGTCTACGGGGCGCTCTACGACAAGTCTGGGCGCGATGCCAACCTCGCGGTCGAGCGCATTTCCGCGGCGATTGGCAAGATCGGCCGCTCGTCCAAGAAACTGTGAGGGCTACTTCGCGATCTCGAGGGTCTTCAGCGTGGACTTGAGGGTCCTGACGGCCAGTTTCGGGTCGTCGCTGAGCCTCTTCCCGAAGGACGGCACCATTTCCCGAAGCTTCGGCGTCCACGCATCCATCTGCTCCGGGAAGCAACGCTCGAGCACATCAAGCATGATCGGCACGGCAGTGGAGGCTCCCGGGGAGGCCCCGAGGAGCCCCGCGATGCTTCCGTCGGCCGCGGCGACGACCTCGGTGCCGAACTGAAGCACCCCGCCCTTGGCCTCGTCCTTCTTGATCACCTGAACCCGCTGGCCGGCGGTGATGCGGTACCAGTCCTTGGGATCCGCGTTCGGCATGAACTCGCGAAGCGC
>JAUZFY010000065.1 GCA_030840185.1 Microbacteriaceae bacterium
ACGCGACCGCGGCGGTGACCCCGAAGGCAGCCACTCCACAGACCTACGTCATCGCCGTCGGGGACACGGTGAGCAGCATTGCGGCCAAGTTCGGTGTGACGGGCCAGGCCATCCTCACCGCCAACGGCCTCAACTGGTCAAGCATCATCTACACCGGGCGAGCGATCAATATCCCGAGTTCCGCCGCGACGGTGGCGCAGTCATCGTCCACACCCATTCCGCAATCCCCGTCTACGATCGTGCCGCTGACAGCGGAGATGATGACAAACGCCCGAACCATCGTCAAGGTGGGGCGTTCACTCGGTGTGCCGAACTACGGCCTTGTCATCGCTCTTGCCGCGGCGGCTCAGGAGTCCGGGCTCAAGAACGTCAACTACGGCGACCGCGACTCGCTTGGCCTATTCCAGCAACGGCCGAGCGCCGGCTGGGGAACGCCGACCCAGATACTCGACCCGACCTACGCCTCACGATTGTTCTTCGGCGGTCCGAGCAACCCGAACACCGGCGTTACACGCGGTCTCCTCGACATCCCCGGCTGGCAGTCCATGAGCGTGACCAACGCCGCACAGGCCGTGCAACTCTCCGGTTTCCCCACCGCGTATGCCAAGTGGGAGGCGTCGGCTCGGTCGTGGGTATCAGCGCTCACATAACAATTACGGTCACAACCGGTTACCTAACGGCAGCTTCGCGGTGTTTTAGCGGGCTGGAGGCGCCGGTCAACTTTAGAATCGACCGGTGAGCAGCAACAGTACCGACCCCCTGATTGGCCGTCTCATCGACGGCCGATACCAGGTACGCTCACGCATCGCTCGCGGCGGAATGGCAACGGTCTACCTCGCAACCGATCTCCGGCTCGAACGTCGCGTTGCCATCAAGGTCATGCACGGCCACCTGGCCGACGACTCGCAGTACAAGGCGCGATTCATCCAAGAGGCGCGATCGGCGGCGAGGCTTGCGCATCCGAACGTCGTGAACGTCTATGACCAGGGACAGGACGACGAGACCGCATACCTCGTGATGGAATACCTGCCGGGCATCACGCTGCGCGACCTGCTGCTCGAGCACAAGGTGCTCACGACGATGCAGGCAATGGACATCATGGAGGCGATCCTCTCTGGGCTTGCCGCCGCTCACAAGAACGGCATCGTTCACCGCGACCTCAAGCCCGAGAACGTGCTTCTGGCCGATGACGGGCGCATCAAGATCGGGGACTTCGGCCTCGCTCGTGCCGCAACGGCAAACACGGCCACCGGAAACGCATTGCTCGGCACAATTGCCTACCTCTCCCCCGAGCTCGTGACCCGCGGCGTCGCGGATGCCCGCAGCGACATCTATGCCGTCGGCATCATGCTCTACGAAATGCTCGCCGGCGAACAGCCATTCCGAGGCGAGCAGGCGTTCCAGATCGCCCACCAGCACGCCAACGACACCGTTCCCACACCGAGCAGCAAGAACCCGCAGGTGCCTGCCGAGCTCGATGAGCTCGTGCTCTGGGCCACGGCCCGCGACCCCGAGCAGCGTCCGCGTGATGCGAAGGTGATGCTCGAGCAGCTGCACGAAACCGAGGCGCTGTTGAGGCTGGATGATCCGGGCACGGCCGCGACTGCGGTGCAGCGCACGATGGTGATGCCGTCGGCGTCAGCGGCATCCACCGCCTCGACGGCGGCAACCCAGGTTCTCACCCCCAAGGCTCGCCACCGAACGGGACCCGTGCTGACGGACACGGCGAATCTGCTCGCTGCCAAGAGTGACGGGCGGCGGCGGCGGGGATTCTGGCTGTTCGCGCTGGTCATCGTGCTTACGGCCCTTGCGGGCGGAACCGGCTGGTATTTCGGCGCCGGACCGGGCGCGAACGTGAGCATCCCGAATGTGGCGGGACAGACCCCGGCCGCGGCCAGCGCGGCGCTCAAGGCTGCGGGGATTACCGCACCCACCACCACCGGGCAGACGTCATCGCCGACCATCCCAACGGGCAACGTGGTAGAGACAACTCCGAAGATCGGCACGCGGGTGGCCAAGGACCACCCGATCACCCTTCTACTGTCGACCGGACCGAAGCCGCTCCCCTTCCCTGCACTGGCGGGCCTGACGACAGCGGCAGCGAAGTCGAAGATCACCGAGGCGGGGTTCCGCTACTCCGGCAAGTACTCGGCACAACAGTTCGACGCCAAGGTCCCATTGGATGCGGTGGTTCACGCCGTCGGGGCCGACGGTACCGACATCACCGCCGCCACACAGTACGGCGAACAACAGCCTGTCTCGCTTGTCGTCTCTGCTGGGCCGATTCCGAACGTGATCGGCCTGAGCCTTGCGAACGCCACAGCGAAGCTCAAGCAGAATGCCAACCTCACCGCAGTGTCCGGCCGGGACGCGTTCAGCGCCACAATTCCCGCCGGCGACGTGATCAGCCTCGAACTGCCGACCGACTCGACCGGGGCGCCGGCTCCGGTGCACCCCGGCGACTCGATCTCGCTGACCATCTCGAAGGGCCCGGAGCAGGTTGCGGTGCCGAACGTCGTCAACATGTCGTGGAAGGATGCCAAGCAGACTCTCCTGAACGCTGGGTTTACCCTGAGCTACAACCCGCTCGCCGACAATTTCTCAACGACGGCTATCGTCAGCAAGACGAACCCCAAGGCCGGCGTGACCGTGGACAAGGGCTCCAAGGTGACGGTCAACTTCAGTTTCAGCTTCTAGTCGACGACGTCGCTCGACGTTTGTCGCGGGGCCGTGCCCGGCGATCAGCGGGCGCCGAGCTCCTCGGCGACCAGGAACGCGAGCTCGAGTGATTGCATGTGGTTCAGCCGCGGGTCACAGAGCGACTCGTACCGGGTGGCGAGGGTCGCCTCGTCGATCTGCTCCGAGCCGCCGAGGCACTCCGTGACGTCGTCACCGGTCAGCTCGATGTGGATGCCGCCCGGGTAGGTGCCGGCGGCACGATGAGCCTCAAAGAACCCCTTGACCTCGTCGACAACGTCATCGAATCGGCGCGTCTTGTAGCCGTTCGGAGTGGTGAGACCGTTCCCGTGCATCGGGTCGCTCACCCACAGCGGATTGGCATCGTGATCCCGGATCGCCTCGAGTAGCGGCGGCAACGCATCCCGCACCTTGTCAGCTCCCATGCGGGAGATGAAGGTGAGACGCCCGGGCTCCCGGTTCGGATCAAGCTTGTCGATGAGGCGCAACATGTCGTCGACCTTCGTCGACGGACCGAGCTTCACGCCGATCGGGTTGCGCACGCGCGACATGTAGTCCACGTGGGCACCGTCGAGGTCCCTGGTCCGCTCGCCGATCCAAATGAAATGCGCCGAGGTGTTGATCGGCGTGCCGTTCCGGGAGTCGATCCTGGTCATCGGGCGCTCGTAGTCCATGAGCAGACCCTCGTGACTGGTGTAGAACTCGACCCGTTTGAGCTCGTCGAAGTCCGCCCCAGCGGCCTCCATGAACTTGATCGCCTTGTCGATGTCGTGGGCCATCTGCTCGTAGCGCACGTTGGCCGGGTTGCGCGCGAAGCCCTGATTCCAGCGGTGTACCTCGCGCAGGTCGGCGAATCCTCCCTGGGTGAAGGCGCGAACGAGATTGATTGTGGAGGCGGAGGTGTGGTAGCCCTGAACGAGCCGGCGCGGATCGGCCTCGCGGGACTCCGGGGTGAAGTCATACCCGTTGACGATGTCTCCGCGGTACGCCGGAAGAGTCACGTCGCCGCGGGTCTCGGT
>JAUZFY010000080.1 GCA_030840185.1 Microbacteriaceae bacterium
TATCGGCGCTGGCTGGCGGCGAAGATCGAGCCGCTGATCCGGGCGCACGGCTTGCAGCGTGGGAAAGAGGATGCCGCGACCGGCGCGATCCGCTCGACCGCTCTCGGGCGGGTTGCGGGTCAACCCGCAACGGGTCCAACCAACACGGTTCCGGCCAGCACTGGTCTGGGCAACAAGCTTGCGTCTCGGCAAGATCCGCCCACGCTGTTCTGACCCTGGAGGTGCCGGAGGAACGCGGGAAAGTGTGACCGTTCACACGGGCGCGCCCCCCTTAAGGGGGTAAAGTGACGCAGTTTTGCGCGAATTGGTTGCAATTTCGCATGATTACGGCGTCAATTGGGGGCCTAAGTGCCGTCTTTCCAGTGCGATACTGAGTCTCTGGCCGCGGGTTAAGGGGAATGCGCATGTCCGTCTCACTGTCATCAGGGGCGGAACCTCTTGTCGTGAGTCGTGCGTTTGCTCACTCCGCCCACGCGATCGGTTACACCTGCCTCGGGTCGACATTGCTCATCACCCTCGCGTTTCAGGTGGCGAGGCCGCATGACAACCTTGCCCCGGTTCTACTCACCCTCACGGCCATGATCGGGCTGCTTTTCCTGAGCGCTCGACGACCGAGCATCCTCCTGTCTGTGGTCTATCTCGTCGCCGGAGCCACCGGTACCTTCTGGATCGTGGTCTCCCTCTATCAAACCGATCCGGGCGTTCCACAGAGCAGCGCCTTTCCGCTGTCGTTTCTGGCGATCGCGCTTGTGATGGTTGGCGGCCCGGCCTCTGGACTGATTGTCCGCGTGGTCTGGAGCACCGCGGGCTGTATCGCCGGCGAAGTTGCCCTTTCCGGGGCGCAGTACGTGAGTCGGCATCCGGTGCGACCGGATCTGGCTACTCTCGCGGCATACGGCACCACCGTCGCCATCCTTGTGCTGGTGAGCGTGAGTCACCGCAACGCGTGGCGCTCCCAGCCGATGCTGCACCGCGCGGCGCTCGATGAACAGCTCGCGGCCATGCGGTACCGCATCGAGGTGAAGGCTGCAGCCCTCATGCACGACTCCGTGCTCAGCCATCTCGCGGCGATAGCCGGCTCGAGCGAGCCGCAGTTGGATCCCACGCTCCGAATCCAGATTCACCGGGATCTCGAATTCCTTGCCGGCGAGGAGTGGCTCATCGATCAGGCGGCCGAGGTGTCAACGAAACCCGACCTTGCCTTCCGGATGAGCCCGCTGTGTGCGGCGATCAGCGAGACACGACTGAACGGGCTCGAGGTCGAGTGCACCGGTGACCTCAACGCGGTTTGCACCCTCAGCCCGGATTGCTCGGTTGCGCTGGGTCTCGCCGTCAAGCAGTGTCTCGTCAACGTGCTTCGCCATTCCGGTGTCACCAAGGCCGAGGTTGCCGTCTTCGGGTCCGGCCCCGAGGTCTCGGTGATGGTCATCGACGCCGGTTGCGGCTTCACGGAATCCGACACAAGCGCCGATCGGCTCGGCCTCAAGCAGTCCGTGCGCGCGCGCATAGAAACCGTCGGCGGCTCAGTCCAGGTGTGGTCGACCCCCGGCCGCGGCACCTCCATCATGATTCGAGTTCCGACGCACGAGTCCCTTGCCACGACACGCACGGAAATCGACTAGTGGAGCCAGAGCGCACCCGACAACAATTGGATCCCGCGGGGACGACCGGAGTGTGGCCGGTCACAATCACGATATGTGTCGGCGCGTTCGGATATGCCTTCCTCGTCACGGTGCTGGACCTGGACGAGATTTCGAACCCTGCCTTCGCCGTGTTGGCCCTCCTTGCGCTCGGGATGGCCGGCTTCATCGTGATGCGGGCTTCCCAACCTTCCCGTGCTCCGCTGACCGGGCGTTCCCATCTCGTTGCCCACTCGCTCGGATTCGCCGCCATCGTTCTGGAGGACGTCAGCCACTGGGGGGCGGACGCTCACCTCCAGGACGACTGGGGTCCGATTGCGCTCGGATTCGTTCTCGTGGCACTCTCGCCCTACCGTCCGGCGAGGGAACTTTCGTCGTCCGGCATCCTGTCGTCGATCGGCGTTGGTTTTCTCATACTGCTTCAGATTCGCTCGTTTAGTACGGATGCCCCCGCGAGCGCCTTCATAGTCGTCGCCGTGACGCCGATGCTTGCGCTGTGTCTGTCCGCGGCCACGTTTTCTTACGGCGCGGTAGTCGCCGTCGAGCGCTGGAGGAAGCGATCGATGGAGGCTTCGGCAACCCTGGTTCGTGACTGCCAGGGCGGCATCGCTCGATCGGTGCGCAAGGACAGGGTGACGATTCTCGATCGAGACGTTCTCCCGTTCTTCGCCGAGGTGCTCGCCAAGCGCGAGCTCAGCGCGGAGGATCGGGAGCGGGCCCGCGACATCGCGGACGCCATCCGGCGAGTGATGGTCGAAGAGGTGGATCGCAGCTGGATCGAGACGATCATCGAACTCACTCAGCGCGACAACCCGCGGCCCGGCTCGATCAGCGATGTGGTCAGCGACCCCGATCACGTCGCCTCGGCCATGTCGATAGACCAGCGCACCGCCATCCGCGCGCTGCTCGTGGCGCTACTCGAACAGCCCGGGTTCGATTGGGCAGACCTTCGCATCGCGTTCGTCGCGGTCGACGATCGCTCTCATTCGCTCATCAGCGCCACAGTGAGACTTCCCGAACGAGCCATGCGCACACGATTCGCACCGTATGTTGCCATCATCAGAGCGCTCTTCGCCAATCTTGAGGTCGATTTCACTCAGCAGATGCTCGCACTAAGGTTCTCCTATGAGCTCTATTAGCCCGGGCGGCGCTAAGGCCGGGCGTCGGCTGCGGCTCGCCATCCTCGACGATCACGAGATTTTGCTCGACAGCCTCGGAAGCTGGATCGGAACCAACGCGCCTGATTTCGACCTTGTTCTTAGTGCCAACACCTGGTTGCAACTCGTGCACAGCGCCAATTTCCCGACCGAACTGGTCTTCCTCGACTTCCAGCTGAAAGAATCGATCTCTATCGAGGCCAGGGTGCGCACCTGCCGTGCTGCTGGCGCCAAGGTGATCGTGATCTCAAGCCTCGACACCCGTGAGGCGCGGGAGCGGGCGCTTGATGCCGGGGCGGCCGCCTTCGCCTCCAAGTCGATGCCGATGCGCGAGCTGATGGAGATCGCCCGGAAGGTCGTGGGAGCGCAGCCCGGCGGACACCTGCAAAAGGACTGGCGTCCACTTCCGCTTGGGGCGACTGCTAAGCAGTCCCGGCCCAAGCTGAGCGCGGGCGAGGGCGAGGCGCTTAAACTATATGTCTCCGGCTGCAGCACGGCCGAGGTAGCGCAGAACATGAACGTGCAATACGAAACCGCGAAGACCTACCTGCGTCGAGTGCGCGAGAAGTACGCAAAAGCAAACAGACCGGCGAGCAAGAAGGCGGATCTCATCCGTCGGGCCGCCGAGGACGGATACCTCCGGTAGTGGCAAAGCTCTATTTTCGCTATGGCGCCATGAACAGTGGCAAGAGCACTGCGATGCTCCAGGCCGCGTACAACTACGAGGAGCGCGGTCAGCAGGTGTTGCTCGCGAAGCCGAGCATCGACACGAGAGGCGATCGCGGCATCGTGTCCCGGCTCGGCGTCACTCGCGACGTCGACTTCGTCGTGGCGCCCGAGGACGACGTGTACTCCACGTTCGAGCGGGAACGCGCGCGGGTTAGGCAATCGACCGGGCTCGACGTGAGCTGCCTGCTCGTCGACGAAGCCCAGTTTCTTACCGAGTCGCAGGTGGATGACCTGCTGCGAATCGCCATCATCGAGGCCGTCCCGGTGCTGGCCTACGGCATCCGTACCGACTTCCAGACCGTCGCCTTCCCGGGCAGCCGTCGCCTGCTCGAAATCGCCCACTCGCTGGAGGAACTCAAGACCATCTGCCGGTGCGGGCGAAAGGCCGTGTTCAACGCCCGCAAGATTGACGGCGAATTCGTCTTCGATGGGGACCAGGTCGCCATCGACGGGGCGGAGGTCACCTACGAGTCGCTGTGCGGTGCGTGCTACCTAGACGAGAGCGGCGGGGTGCTGAACAGCGGCCGGAATCGCGTGCTTGCGACCCCGGCCGAGGTCGCCTACGGCTCCGGTCCCGACGCCGACTTCGCCTAAGTACCGGAAATCATAAAACGCCCTCCCGAAGGAAGGCGTTTTATAAACCACTGTCGGGGTAGCGGGATTTGAACCCACGACCTCTTCGTCCCGAACGAAGCGCGCTACCAAACTGCGCCACACCCCGATTGCCTCGCGCTTATTTCACGTGAGCCTCATCAAGAATAGCTGAAATCTTTGGCCACGAGTGTCACCAGAGTCGCTTCGGGCGGACAGGCAAATCTCACGGGAGCGTAAATGGAGGTTCCGAGGCCCGCCGAGACGTTCAGATACGCGGTTCGACGGGCGTGCTCCCACAGGCTTAATCCCTTGACCTTGTCCCGCGGGATGTCGCAATTGGTCACGAGTGCTCCGTGTCCGGGCACGCACACCTGGCCACCGTGAGTGTGTCCGGCGAAGATGAGCTCGGCACCCTGATTGACGAGCGCGTTGAGTACGCGCTGGTACGGCGAGTGAGTCAGACCGATTGTGACGGGATTGGGCCCGCCCGTTTCATCCTGCCAGCCGACGTTTTCATCCTGCCAGCCGACGTTTTCGCGCATTTCCTCGGCCGCACCGGGCAGCTTGTCCAGTCGATCCCAACCGATGTGAGCGTCGTTGACCCCCAAAAACTCGAGTCTCGATCCCTTGATGCTCATTGCCCGGGCGGTGTTGTTGAGATCGAGCCAACCGAGACCCTCGAACAACGAATTGAGGGCCCGGGTGTCGAGGTTCGGCTTGTGGTGCCTCACCTTCGACGGGGCGGCGAAGTAGGCGAGCGGGTTCTTGGCAATTGGCCCGTGATAGTCGTTTGATCCGTGGACGAACACGCCGGGAGTGCCGCGGAACGGCTCTAACGCATACTCGACTCCCTCGAGGCCATCCAAGTGCCCGAGGTTGTCACCGGTGTCGACGATCAGGTCCGGCTCGTAGACCGCGAGGCCGCGAACCCACTCCTGCTTCGCACGTTGCCAAGGGGCCATGTGGAAGTCGGACAGGTGCAACACCGTCAACGGCCGGGCGCCAGCCTGGAGCACGGGCACCGTGTGGGTGCGCAGAGTAAACCGGTTGCGTTCGACCAGCGTGCCCCACGCCAAGGTGCCGAGGCCGATGGCGCCGAGCGCAATGGCCGCGTTAGCGGACCCGCGAGACGTGGCGACCATCAGTTGGGACACTGTCCCGGCGGGGGTGCACTTCCGTCCGGTTTGCCGTAAACCGTGAGGGTCACCGCAGCCGTTTTCGCGACCGACGCCCCGGCTGATGGATTGGACCTTGCCACGATGCACATGCTGTCGCTCTGACCGGGCTGCGCGTTTCCAGGCACCCAGTTGTAGGCGATGTTGTTCGGATCGAATCCGTTGGAGGCGACGGTTGCATTCGCCACCTGTCTCGTGAGGCCGACGACGTTCGGCATGGTCGTCGCGAGGCTTCCGTCGCTCGTGTAGACCGTGATGTCGCTGCCGGTCGCGACCTTCGAGCCCGTGGCCGGATTCGTTCTGGTCACGCGACCGGCGGGCAGTGCGGATGGTTCGGAGCCGCCGTTTGTGTACTGAAACTTGAGGCTCGTCAACACCGTCTGCGCCTGAGTCGCCGTCTGACCGACCACATTCGGCACAGTGGCTGACGATCCGGCGAGCATCGAGGCGGGAGCCACGGGGAAGGCCTTGGCCCCTCCGTAGGTGGCGTTCGCCTGCTTCTGTATTCCCCTGAGGATGTTGAACCGAGACGTCGAGTAATAGTTCCCGCGAGTAATCGGGTTGGTGTACTTGATCAGCGGGATGGCGCCCTGAACGTTTCCGGTCCAGACGGCGGTCGCGGTCTTGGTTGTCGTGCCCATCACCCAGTCCTGGTCGGTGTTGGGGGAGGTTCCGGTCTTTCCGGCGATGGCGATTCCGTCGCGCGGGTTTGCGGCCGTGCTCGTTCCGCCGGTCATGCTTCCGACCATGGCGTTCGCGTCGCCGGCGGCAACCTCGGGTGAGATCGCCTGGTTGCAGGTCTTCGCCTGCCCGGCGAGTTTCTGGCCGGTCGGGCCGACGATGCTGTCGATGATCGTCGCGTCGCAGTGCAAGCCGCCGGCGCCGACGGTCGCGACGACCCCGGCCATGGTGAGCGGAGCGATCGCATTCACGCCGAGGATCATGGTCGGGACCATGCTGATCGGGTTGGTTTGTGGCGTCTTCAGCTTGGGGTTCGGGTCCACCATCTTCGCGAGGTGAACGCCCATGGCGACCGCGGTGTCCCTGATGCTACACATGTCTTGCTTCTCGGCCATGTTCATGAAGGCGTTGTTCACCGAGTTGATGAGCGCATTTTTCACCGTCATGGAGCCCCCACTTGAGTTGGCGTCGTTATTCATCGTGAACGGGGCGTTGGTCTGCATTTGCGGGGCGCAGGACCAGGTGAAGTTGGAGTTTTTGTAGTTCTGCGGGCCCCTGCCGTTAACCACGTCATTGAGGCCGTGGCCGGTCGCGAGCCAATTGGAGAGGTCGATCACCTTGAAGGTGGATCCGGTGGGGAATCCGGTCGAGCTACCGTAGGGCTGATCGGTGCTGTAGTTGACCGCGGT
Organism: Microbacteriaceae bacterium; assembly: GCA_030840185.1. GTDB lineage: Bacteria > Actinomycetota > Actinomycetes > Actinomycetales > Microbacteriaceae > Lacisediminihabitans. The sequence goes on from JAUZFY010000080.1 coordinate 6,666, forward strand.
CTTGGTGATGTCGACGGGTTGGCCGGGCGCCACCCCCGCGTCATCAAACTGTTTGTTTTGGGCCATGGCGAGGATGCGGCCGGTGCCGACTTCGACCGTGTCGGCGGCCGCTCCGAGTGCGAAGCGGGCTTCGCTGGGCGGGGCCTGCTGGTTGAGCAGGGATTGAGCAGTGGCCTCCAGGCCGAGATCGATGCTTGTCTGCACCTTGTACCCGCCATGGTTCCAGTTGGCGATCCGTTGAGCCGGGGTAGAGCCAAGCGACGCGACGACCGGCGCCGCTCCGTTCACGTTTGACAGGTCCGGAGCGGTGATGACCTTGATGGCGTAGTCGCACGCGAAACCAGCAAGCGCCGCATTCGGCGCGGTGCGGCATCCATTGTTTGCGGGGGTGAGATGCACGTAGGAGGCGATCGGAGTCGCGACGGCGTCGGTGTACTGCTTCTGGGTGATGTGCTTGGCCGCGAGCATCCCGGCGAGAATCTCATTCCGGCGCAGCTTGTTCGCGGCGTAGTACTTGGGGTCGGACAGATTCTGGGTTACCGGCTGTTGCACGATCGCGATGAGGCTTGCCGCCTCGGGGAGGGTCACGTCCTTGGCGTGCACGCCGAAGTACTGCATCGCCGCCGACTCGACGCCGTAGGTCTGACCGCCCATGCCGACGATGTTGAGATAGCCGAGCAGGATCTGATTCTTCGTGTATTTCTTGTCGAGGCCGATCGCGAGCTTCATCTCCTTGAGCTTGCGGTCGATGGTGGCGCCGTTCGCGGCGGCGATGGCCGCCGCCTGTGCCTTGCCCGTCAGAGTGGTGAAAGCATTCTGAACCAGGATGTTCTTGACGAGTTGCATGTCGAGAGTGGAGCTTCCGCTCTGGCCAGCCGACGATTGCGTGGTGTTGCGGACGAGCGCGCGGGCGATCGAAGGAACATCCACGCCGCCGTGCTGGTAGAACCGGCGGTCCTCACCATCGACGGCTGCCTGCTTAAGGAATGGTGACACGTTGGCGTCGTTGACCACGATGCGGTTCTGCTGGTAGACCGTCGCGATCAGAGTCGGGACCCCGCCGCTGTAGCCGAGAATCTGGTTCTGCTGGGACGGCTCGCCGATCTTGATCGTGTCCGGCAGGCTCTCGAAAACATTGATTGAACCCTGCGCGGTTGCGCTCGTGACGGCGATCGCCGGGGTGACCATTGCGGTCACCAAGACCCCCGCGAGCACACTGAAACCCGCGAGACCGAGGAGGCCTCCGAGCACGCGGGAAGGCTTCAATTTTTGGGCAGACATAGAATCAGGGTAAGGGATGTTCGCCCTTGGGAACCTGAAGGGACGCCGGAATGACCCGTTGGGAATACGTGACCACTCCGCTCATCGTGCACAACACGGCAGCGATACTAAACAATTGGGGATCGGATGGTTGGGAGCTGGTGCAGGTTGTCAGCGGTCCGGAGGGCGGCCTTGTCGCCTACTTGAAGCGCGAGATTGAGGATGAAAACTGATGTCGGCAATTGAGGCGCGACTCGCCGAACTCGGACTCGTTCTCCCCGAGATTGCCGCTCCGGCCGGGGCGTATATCCCCGCCGTCGTGAGTGGCAACCTGGTCTTCACCGCTGGCCAACTGCCGTTCATCGCTGGCGCGCTGCCCGCAACGGGCAAGGTAGGCGGCGCGGTGTCTGCCGAAGACGCGAAGACGTATGCCGCAACCAGCGCGCTCAACGCTCTCGCCGCGGTCAAGGGCGTCATCGGCTCGCTCGACCGAGTGACGCGGGTGGTCAAGGTTGTCGGGTTCGTGGCATCCGACCCCGGCTTCAGTGGGCAGCCGGGCGTGATCAACGGGGCCTCCGAACTTCTGGGGCAGATCTTCGGCGACCTGGGTGTGCACTCTCGCAGCGCTGTGGGTGTGGCGGTTCTTCCGCTGGACTCGCCCGTCGAGGTGGAGCTCATCGTAGAGTTCGCCTGACCGGCGCTGCTTTTCCCCCCGCGTGCTCCGATCGAGCTGCATCTTCCTTCGGGTGTCCCGGGTCGTGTTCGTGTTGCAGTCAGTGCTGCGTCGTCCGCGTGAATTACTCGCTTCTCCGGAGGTTTCTGCCCTTGGCTGTGGAGTAGCCCCTTTTTCGGAATGATTTTGCCCAGATTGGGCTCAGACGTCCGGAGAAGCGCGGTGGGAATGGTCCGGCGATTAGAACTCACCGGCGCTTCGCTCCGTATTTTGCGGGTCGTGAGTTGTGTCGCGGGTCGTGAGTTGTGTCGCACCCCGTGTTACGTCGTCCGCGTGAATTGTTTTGTTTCTCCGGAGGTTTCTGCTTTCAGGCGTGACTTGACCCCCTTTATCGACGCGATTTAGCCCAGAGTGGGTTAATCCTCCGGAGAAGCGCGACTAAAACGGTGCTGGCAGGCAGATCGACAGGCGCGGATCGGGCAGCAGAGCAAGGCACCCAGAGCAAGCACGCAGACGGTGCCGGCAGGCAGAGCAAGGCACGCAGTCGGTGCCGGCAGGCAAGGCGGCCGGGATAGCGCGAGCCCGTACCGAGTCAGCGCACAAACCGGGCGCCGGCTGCGGGTCCGGACCCTGGCGGACGCCCTTGGGGTACTACGCCACGGGGTCGAGATGGCGTCCGCGAGCGAGTTGCTCCCGGATCACCCGTTCCACCAGCCCGAACTTGAACATCACCATTCGATAGCTCAGTCGAACGACGGTGTAGCCAAGAGCCTGCAGCTCAGCGGTGCGAATTCGATCGCTGTTGAATCGCGCATCATCGGAATGATAGTCGCCACCATCCGTCTCGATAATCAGAGAAGAGCCGACCAGGAGGTCGACATAATGGCGGCCGATTTTCACCTGAGTTCGCACCTGCAGTCCACTTGACCTGAGCCATAGCCGAAGGATGGTCTCGAGACCCGAGTCAGCCCGTCCATCGACAAGGTGCTCGTAGGGGCTCAGCCGATAGGGCAGATGTGCAAACAGGATGTGCAGTTCGGCGGCACTGAGCAGCCCCTTATTCACCGCCGAGTCGCACGAAGCGATGGTGGTGACCGTATCCGAGTAGAGGAAAATCTGGGAGAGGAACTGCACAACGGACTCTCGCCAGAGGTCGGGAGAATCGCTCGCCCCACCCACGTTCCAATGCGAAACGATTCGGCCGCTGCCGGCGGTGGAATCGGCATCTGGGAAGCCGAATTGCGTCCGTCCCGGCTTAGCTACATTGCCGTGCGGATTCCAGCTGACGTGAAGGTCCTGGTCCATGCCTCGCCACATCGCATGGCTTCCCGCTGCGGAAAACGCACCAAGTCGCCCTCCCAGCTTGACGGCGTGGACGCGATCCGGCTCGGCTGACGGCACGGCAAACCACGCCCTTCGCACTCGAACGAGCACGCCCGCTCGAATCGCGCAGGCAATCGAGTTGGGGCTTTCACCCGCCTCACGCAACTGCTGTCGCGTCGCGATGCCACCCAATCGGATCACCGGAGCCGCAACTGCATCGAATCCTCGCATACCCCGCAGCCTGCGCGTCCCGACACCGCCTCGTCTGGTCGGCGGGCACCCGGTGCGCAGCCCGCACAATTCGCGGACTGTTGAGGGATGGATGCCGCGCCGCCGCAGTCACGTTTCTCCGGAGCATTTGCCCCGGCGCGTTCGACCGCCCAATCATTACATGGCGCGCTGGCGCTGACTTAGGCGGTTTCGCTCAAACCTCCGGAGAAACGATGGGGAGCAACCCGGAATCCGGCAACGGCGGGGGAGACACGGCCTCAACTCAACGGCGGGGGAGACACGGCCTCAACTCAACGGCGGGCGAGAAACGGCGTCAACTCAACGGCGGGGGAGACACGGCCTCAACTCAACGGCGGGGTCTACCCGTCGCTGATCAGCTGCATCACCGACGCGTCCGAGAGGGTGGTCGTGTCTCCGATCGCGCGCCCCTCCGCGACATCCTGCAGCAACCGCCGCATGATCTTTCCGGAGCGAGTCTTCGGCAGCTCGGCCACCACGACCACGCGCTTTGGCCTCGCGATCGCGCCAATCTCTCCGGCGACATGAGCGCGAAGTAGCGCGCTTGCCTCCACGGCCGTGTGCTTGTCCGCCTGGTCGGCCCGCAGGATCACGAACGCGACGATGGCCTGGCCGGTCGTCTCATCGGCGGCACCGACGACGGCAGCCTCGGCAACTATCGGATGTGACACGAGCGCGGACTCGATTTCCGCCGTCGACAACCGGTGGCCCGACACGTTCATCACGTCGTCCACCCGGCCGAGCAGCCAGATGTCCTTGTCCTCGTCGAGGCGCGCGCCGTCCCCGGCGAAGTACTTCGGGCCCCCGGGCAGGTCGGCGAACTTGCTCCAGTAGGTGTCAACGAAACGCTCCGGGTCGCCCCAGATTCCCCGCAACATCGCCGGCCACGGCTCGGTCACGACGAGGAATCCGCCACCGCCAGGCGGCACCGGATGCCCTGCCTCGTCGAGCACATCGATGGAGATTCCGGGCAGCGGTACTTGCGCGGACCCCGGCTTCAGGATCGTCACTCCCGGGAGCGCGGCGACCATCATCGCCCCGGTCTCGGTCTGCCACCAGGTGTCGACGATCGGCGCGGTTCCGGCGCCGATCACGTCGCGGTACCAGATCCAGGCCTCCGGGTTGATCGGTTCGCCCACGCTGCCGAGCACGCGGATGCTCGAGAGGTCGAAGGCATCCGGAATCTCACGTCCGAGCTTCATGAACGAGCGGATGGCGGTGGGTGCCGTGTAGAAGAGGGAGACGCCGTACTTCTGGATGATCTCCCACCAGCGCCCCGGGTGGGGGGAGTCTGGCGTGCCCTCGTAGATCACCGAGGTCGCCCCGTTGGCCAGCGGACCGTAAATCGAATAGCTGTGCCCAGTGATCCAGCCGACATCGGCGGTGCACCAGTAGACGTCCGTCTCGGGGTGCAGGTCGAAGACGTTCTTGTGCGTGAAGGCGACCTGGGTGAGATACCCGCCGCTCGAATGCAGGATGCCCTTCGGCTTGCCGGTCGTGCCGGAGGTATAAAGAAGGAACAGAGGATGCTCCGCCTCGAAGGCCACGGCCTCGTGCTCGAAACTCACGCCCTCGAGCTGCTCGTGCCACCACAGGTCGCGTCCGTCAACCCAATCGACGTCATTCTGGCCCCGGCGCAAGACGAGAACGTTCCTCACCGAGTGCGGGGAGTCTTTCTCGAGGGCGAGGGCCTCATCCACGACCGGCTTGAGCGCGCTCACCTTGCCCTTGCGCCAGCCGCCGTCCGCGGTGATCACGAGTTTGGCACCCGCGTCATCGATCCGGGAACGAAGGCTTTCCGCGCTGAATCCACCGAAGACAACGGAATGAATGGCGCCGATGCGGGCAACCGCGAGCATGGCCACGGCGGCCTCGGGCACGTTAGGGAGGTAGATGGCAACAGTGTCGCCGGCGACGATGCCGAGACCGGTGAGCAGATTCGCGGCCTGTTTCACCTCGGCGGTGAGTTCCGCGTAGCTGATCGACCGGCTGTCGCCGGGCTCGCCCTCCCAGTGGATGGCGATCCGGTCGCCGTTGCCGTCGAGCACGTGGCGATCCAGACAGTTGTATGCCACGTTGAGCTCGCCATCCGCGAACCACTTCGCGAAGGGCGCGTTCGACCAGTCGAGGGTCTGGGTGAAGTCTTTGTGCCAGTGCAGCAGCTCCCGTGATTGCCCGGCCCAGAACGCGAGCCGATCGGCCTTCGCCTCGTCGTAGAGCT
>JAUZFY010000025.1 GCA_030840185.1 Microbacteriaceae bacterium
GCGGACAGCTTGTCGCGAGCGGCCGCTCCGCCGACTCGGTGAAGATCTTCAGCATGGCAACGGTGATCGCCGCGGAGACCGACGAGGCCGCCGAGCAGAAGCTCGCAGACTATGCCGACTACGTCGACCCGGATGCCGCGCTCGCCCTCTTCGCCGGTTGGACAGGGGTCGACCTGAGCACAGTCGACCTGGATGCCCCGCTCGAGTACGCGGAAACGGAGGGCAACCGGTCGGCGCTGGCGTCGTTCACGACGATGGATCCCTCGCGCGTGTGGACCGCTCGCGAGTTGGCTCGTTTCGTCGCCATCGGCGGCCGGGGACCCGTAATCGCCGGATCTCCGGCGACGATCGTGGATGAGCTCGAGCGCTGGGTCTCGGTCGCCGGCATCGACGGATTCAACCTGACGAGCGCGGTGCGACCCGCCGACCTGGAAGCATTCGTTTGGCTCGTTTCGCCCGAGCTTCGTCGCCGCGGGCTCCTCGTCGAATCCACCGGCGGGACGTTCCGAGAGGCCGTACTCGGTGGCGGTCCCCGGCTGGCGGCCGACCACCGCGGCGCGGCATTCCGCGTCCTGAGCTAGCGACGACCGCGGTGGGGGTCACCTTCTACGCGAAGGGACTCGGCCTACACGAGCGGAGGCGGCTCGGCGTCGACGCTTAGAGCTCGTGTCATCCAGATGAGGTCGCCGCGGGCGGCATCCTCGGTGATTTTGCCGCTGTTGGTGAAACCGAGCTTGTCCAGAACACGAAACGACGCAGTGTTCCACTAGCGGACTGTGGCCCAGACACGAGTTCTGCCAGTGTCGCGTGCCGCTCCGAGTACCGCTCGCGCCGCCTCGGTTGCGTATCCCCGATTGTGGGCGTCACGGAACAGTTCGTAGGCGATTTCGGGCTCCTCGAGTGTTGCGCTACCGACGATCAGACCGCAGTACCCGATGAAGAGGCTCGAACGGCTTCATTTCGGCGGCCAGCTACTGTCCGGGGAGCGTAGCTACTGCCTCGATCTCGACGAGCGCGCCCGGACGTGCAGGTGTCACAGCGAGGACAGCAACGGTGGTGCGGCGATCTCCCCACACCGCACGGCTCGCGGCGAAGGCCGCCCCGGGGTCGACTCCGACAGCGAGATAGATCGTCAGCTTGGCGACATGCTCGGGGCCGGCCCCGGCCTCCGCGAGTACGGCGAGCAAATTGCGCATGGCCTGTTCCGTCTGCGCTTCGAGTCCGTCGAGCAGAGTTCCAGTATTGTCCGTTCCGTTCTGCCCGCCAACGTACAGCGTCGGCCCAGCGGGAACGATCATGCCTTGCGCGAAGGCGGGGCTGTAATGAAGCTGTGGGGGGTCGACCGGCGTGAGTTGAGTGGTCATGGTGGTGTACCTTCCTTCAGGTCTTCCCTGAGTATCCCTCCGACCTCTGACGTTCCACTATCTCCCGCGGGTTGACGATCAAGAAGCAAGCTCGAAAGCTTGTACTTGGATACTCGATTTTGCAGCGTGCTGGACCACGGTCTAACGAGAGGGGTGCGCATGGCACCGGATATGAGGGAGACCTCGGGGCTCGTCGAGGTCCCCAATCTGGTGGGAATGACGTTGCGTGCGGCGGCGTCTGCCTGCCGCGCTCTGCGGCTGGTGCTCTCCCCGCCGAGCGCCGACGCGATGTCGGGTTTCGCCCGCTCCGGGCCGTTGACGGTAACGGAGCAAAGCCCGGCGGCTGGCGACCTGGCCGCCCCATGGGGGATCGTCAGAGTTGAGCTTCGTCCCAGTGAGGGACTGCTGTCGGCAACAGAGGTCCGGATCCCGCCGACTCTCCCGGATCGGAAACGAAAGCCGGATCGGTTCAGCTAAAGCCCTTCGGCAACGGCGGCCGCGGCGCGAAGCCAGGCGCGTCGGGTGACTGGCGCAAGGTCGTCATAGCGCAGCTTTCCGCCGTGCATGGCACGGTCAAACGGCACGGACACCGCGATGCGGGCCAGTGACCCGAAGCCGTCGGCGACGCCTCGCGCCGCCGCGAGGCTGCTGGACTTCTCCGACTGCGAGACGATCACTACCGCGCCAGCAGCGAGTTTCGCCGAGTGCTCATCGCGCTGAGACAGCGCCTCGAGCAACAGCGCGCCGGCCTCCGCGTGCTCGCCGAGCGCGGTCGTGGCGATGACGAGCTGGTCGGTGTGGTCGATCATCCGCAGCCATCGCTCGGCAGACTCGTCGTTGCCGCTGTCGACGAAGATGAGCCGGAAGTACTTGGTGACGACGGCGTGCAGTCGGTCGAAGTCCTCCGCCGCGATTCGTTGTTCGGTGGCGAGCATCGTCGGGTTGGAGCGCAGCACGTCGTACTTGTCACCGGTCTGATGATGCACGAACTGGGAAAGGTCCGCGGCCTGGGCGCCGGGTGACAGCAGCGTCTCGGCGTTGGGGAGCAGCGACTGCACGGTCGCGGTGTGCGGGCCCTGCTCGGTGCGCCAGCCGAGAGTACCCCGCGTCTCGTTGTTGTCCCAGGCGAGGACCCCGGATCCGCCGTTGCGCGCGAACACCGCGGACAGCATGGCAGTGGTCGGCGTCTTGTTAGCGCCGCCCTTCCCGTTGACCACCGCAATCGTGCGTGGGCCCGGCCAGTGCTGACTGACGGCGTGGATGTCGGTGCGCTCCGTCAACTCGCTGGCCGACGGTGGGACCCGGATGCCGGACTTGGCGATCAGCCCGCGCCATCCCCGGCTGGCCGGTTTCGGGCGGGTCTCCTCGTTCAGAAAGGACACCCGGACGCGTCGGCGCGACGGTAGGGCTGAGGTGGAGGCTGCGATGACGTCTGGCGAGGAGACCGCTGCGTCATCGTGGCCGAGATTATCCAACCCGAGTGGAGTATTGCCAGCGGCCGAAAGGCTGGCGGCCGCCGATTGCGGCTGTGGCTGGAGGTCGGCTGGCAGCTCGATTCGTACTCGGGAGTCGAACACGACTTCCGAGACGGGAACCGGGCGGATCGAGGGCTGCGAGTCCCATTCTGGCTGGGGAGCAGG
>JAUZFY010000130.1 GCA_030840185.1 Microbacteriaceae bacterium
CGGCCGGCGTCCTCCGCCGGGTGCCGCACTCGCGCGTCATCGTCTACGAGCTGACACCCTACGGCCGCGAGCTCGAGCCCGTCGTGCTCGCGCTCGGGGCCTGGGGCTTCAAGGCGATGGGCGATCCGCGGGACGAGCAGATCATCACCCCCGACTCGATGACCATGGCACTTCGCACCGCGTTCCGGCCGCAGGTGGCGGCGAACCTGCCCGCGACCGCCTACGCCGCACGCCTCGGCCCCGCCGAGCTGCTCATCCGGGTGGACGGCTCCGCCCTCGATGTAACGCGCGGCGATGGACCTGTCGACCTCGCCTTCGCCGCGGGTCCGGCCATCCGCCGGCTCATCTCCGGCGAACTCACCCCCGATCGCGCGATCGCGACCGGCGTCGTCGAGGTGCTACGTGGGCGCGGCGACCTCCTCGACCGCTTCGCGAGCACGTTCCACCTGGCCGCCTGATCCGAGCGCGATGCCACGCCGGCTTCCGCCAAGTCATCCGCCGAGAACGCATCAGACTCACGACATACGGACGTCCACACCGGGCAACGGCGCGACACCATCCTCGACTTGATCCGGACGCTGTAGCGACCCTCGACGGAAGGACCGGAACTGCGATCGGACGAGTCGATAGCCACGACGGCATCCGCCACGACATGATCATCGACCCGACGACGGGCAACTTCATCGCCAAGACCACCCTCACGTCATGCCCCGGATAACGCCCATTCGCCCGGACGCGATCGACCAGCTTCCCCCAACCGGTCGCGCGAGTGCTTCGACGCTGCGCACAGTGATGAATACTTATGCCTTGGGTGGCAACAGGGGTCTACCCCGGTGCCCGTGCTGGTGCGGGGATCGACGGAATCGATATGCTGTTCGCCATCGAGGTCAGCTCCACCGACCTCGACGGCCAAACCCGGTGTGTTCCCGGTGGCGCCGCGAAGATCAACTTCGACACTGTCCAAACCAAGCAGACCGCATTCGCACTTCGCCCCAACTCAAACTGGCGAACAGTGCTAGTGCATGATCGCGGAATCGGCAACAACCAAGCAGTGGTTGGAGACAGAGATGCGTCGGGGAATCTTCTTCGCGGTGACTTCGGTACTTCTCGTATTGCTGCTCCTGTCCGTATTTACACAGGTGTGGGCCCTCCCCGCTGAGGTGGGGAGAGTGGTTGCCGTGTTCCCGGAGGTCAAACCGCTCGCCGTTCCATCCGTCATCTGGGGTGTCATCGCAATCGCCTGCTGGCAAGCTGTCGGCGTCATTGGATTGCGGATTGCCGTACTCGCTCGCGATCGCAGATTCGACGCATCTGCCTACGGATGGTTACGCGCGATGGTCGGCTGCCTACTCGTATTCATCGTGCTCATTGTGTCGGCTTTCATCGCGCTGAACGTGATGGGGTACACGACCCCGGGCGTGATGCTCGGACTCATCGGCGGCGGGCTCATTGCCCTGGTCGCCGTGGGCTCTCTTGTTCTATTCCTTGTGACCAGGCCCGCGCTGCGGCATTATTCGCACACCTGATCCGGACCCCTCGTCTCGTGGGGCGGCGCAGTTGAGAACGAGGTTGCAGCCGGTGCTCGTCATGACCGCGACCAGCTCGCCAAGGCGGTCACGACGCTCTCGACGAGCCTCACGAAGCTGCGTTCGACGTCGACCGGCAGCTTGAAGCTGCCGCCCGTCTCGAGTGCGACGAAGCCGTGGAGCGCAGCGCGGAGAAAACGGGTGGCGTCCACTGCATCGTCGTCACGGAGGTCGTAGCCGGCGAGGACGTTGAAGACGACGTCGACGATGGATGAGGACGCCTTCAGGTCGTCATCGTCTCCCGGTATCGGCGCGTGCATCGTCATCGGGTATTGCCCGGGGTGCTCGAGTGCCCAGCGGCGGTAGGCGAACGACATGCTCGTGATGGCGTCGTCTCTGGAGCGTCCGATGGCTGCCTGCCCGAGGCTGTGGGCAAGGCTCGACTTGGCCCGGATCATGATGCCGCGTTGAAGGCCCGGCATGCCGTCGATGTGTTTGTACAGGGACGGTATCCGCACACCCAAGCTCTCGGCCAGGGCGGCGAGGTTCAAGCCGTCCGAGGTGCGGTCGTCGAGCATCTGAGCCGCACGCTCGACGACTGCGGCCGTGCTCAGTCCGGCCCTAGGCATGCGTCCTCAGAGTGCTGAGGAATCGAACGATGGCGGCTGACGTGCGATCCGGTTGCTGCGATTGCGGGTAGTGGCCGGCGTCGTCGATCATCACGGTCGTTCCGCCCAGGGCACGACTGATCCAGTCGGCCTCACCCTGCGGGTCCGGGAAGTCGGGGTCCGCGTCGCCCATGACGACGAGGGTGGGCGACGTGACGGCAGCGAGACTCTCGCCTGCCCGAACGTGATCGGTGCGCGTGGTCAGGCTGAATGCTCGGGCGTGGCCGGGGCGCTTAATGGCCGCGATCACGGTGTCGAGGTAGTCCGCGAAGTCGGTCGGCCGGGTGCCCGCGTAGAGCTTCGGCAGGTAGGCCGTCCACACCGCTGCGGCCCACGGTCGCGCCATCAGGATGCGCAGGAACAGTCGCGTGAACGCGGTGCTGGAGGCGGGCTGCCGCACGAACGGCCCGACGAGGACGAGGCCATTGACGAGGTCCGGTTTCTCTGCGGCGACGATCACGGCGGCGCCGGCGCCCATCGAGTTGCCGACGATGACGGCCGGTGCGCCCAGCTTGTGCAGCAGCGAGGTGATGTCCGCCGCCGTCTCGACGTCGCCGTAGGAAGCGAAGGACGCGTCACTGTCGCCGTGCCCGCGGAGGTCGACGGAAGCGACCATATATCCGGCCTTCACCAGGGTGGGGGTAAGAAACCGGTAGGCGGCCCGGAGGTCACCCATTCCGGGAATGAGGAGCACAAGGGGTCCCGAGCCCTGGATGTCATAGGCGATCTTGCCGTCGGCGACGGACAGATACTGCGTAACCGGCTGACGGTCGAACTGCTGATTGGTCATGTAGCTAAGTTAGTTAGCCCGAAAGCTAATGTCAAGTCGCTCCTATTGCGCCGCGTTGAAGATGTCCACATCGGCGCGCCAAACGCCGTCGCCTTCGCGGCGGAAGAAACACACAGAATTGCCCGGCACGTCGATACTCGAGCCATCCGCAGTTCGCACTCGCGTGATACTGCGGCCGATCTCGTACGCGACTCCCTCCCCTAGCGATGTGATCTCTACGCTTTCCAGAACCAGGTCGTAGACGCCCCTGTCGAACCCGCTCTGCCAGAAAGCTTGAACAG
>JAUZFY010000185.1 GCA_030840185.1 Microbacteriaceae bacterium
GGCCGCAAGGCCGAGTGTTACGCGCAACTTACGCCGGAGCCACGACCGACTCCACAGCGAAGGGTCGCAGCGCAGCAGCGTACTCCTCGGTGACGAGCACGGCGACTCTCGTTCCGCCCTCCTGATAGTCCGTCGACATGATCCTCGCGTGGTCGTGCAGTGAGGAGATGAGGTCCCCGCGGTGATACGGCACAAGCAGGTCGAGTTCGATCGACGGCGCCGGGAGGGCGCTGGCGATCCGCGAGAGAATCTCGTCGATGCCCTCACCGGTGCGAGCGGACGCGAAGATCGCGTGTGGCTCGAGACCGCGCAGCACGAGTCGCTGGTCGTCGTCGATGAGGTCGCTCTTGTTGAACACGACGATCTCGGGGATGTGGCGCGCCTCGACCTCCCCGATTACGTCGCGGACCGTGGCGAGCTGGCTGCCCGGATCGGGGTGCGAACCGTCGACAACGTGAAGCACGACGTCCGAGTCGGCGATTTCCTCGAAAGTCGACCGGAATGCCTCGACCAGCTGGTGCGGAAGATTCCGCACGAAGCCGACCGTGTCGGTGAGCGTGTACGCCTGCCCCTCGGCAGTCTCGTTCTTGCGCACCGCCGTGTCGAGGGTCGCGAAGAGGGCGTTCTCGACGAGCGCGCCGGCCTGGGTTATCCGGTTCAGCAGCGAGGATTTGCCTGCGTTCGTGTATCCGGCGATGGCCACCGATGGCACCGAGTTGCGGTTGCGGTTCGCCCGCTTCGCCTCTCGTGCCGGCTTGAATGCGAGGATCTGCTTGCGCAGCCTCGACATGCGCGTGTGGATGCGGCGGCGGTCGAGTTCGATCTTCGTCTCACCGGGTCCCCGGCTTCCCATTCCGTTTCCGGCGCCGACCTGGCCACCGGCCTGCCGGGACATCGACTCACCCCAACCCCTCAGTCGCGGGAGAAGATATTCGAGTTGAGCCAGTTCGACCTGCGCCTTGCCCTCACGGCTCTTGGCGTGCTGGCTGAAGATATCGAGAATTACCGCGGTGCGGTCGATCACCTTCACCCTGACGACGTCCTCGAGGGCGCGACGCTGGCTCGGCGCCAGTTCGCTGTCGACGATAACGGTGTCCGCCCCGACGCTCGCGACGACGTCGCGCAGCTCGGCGGCTTTACCCTTTCCGAAGTAGGTGCTCGGGTCCGGCGTCGGCCGGCGCTGCAGCAGTCCGTCGAGCACCGTTGCCCCGGCAGTCTCGGCGAGCGCGAACAACTCCCGCATGGAGTTTTCTGCCTCGGCAAGGTTGCCCTGGCTGTATATGCCGATGAGCACGACGCGCTCGATGCGCAATTGCCGATACTCGACCTCGGTAACATCTTCGAGCTCGGTCGATAGTCCGGCGACGCGTCGCAGCGCCTGCCGGTCGTCCCGGTCGAACTGGTCGCCGTCGCGGTTCTCGTCGGAGTCGACGGACCGGGTCTGGAGCGCTTGCGCTCCACCACCGGTATTCTGGTTACCGAACAGCGTGTAGCCGGCAGACTTTGTCGCCGCTCTGGCTAATACGCGGTCGACGACGTCATCGTCCTCGTGTTCGGCTGTGTCACTTTCAATCATCGGGTTAACCCTAGCTCCTCGCATTTCGGTAGGTTCTTCCACATGGCACATGAGCATTACTTTTCTGAGATCCCCGAGAGCCAGCTCAAGTATCGCCAAATCTCAGTTCCGCTTGCCGGTCAAACGTACGACCTGACGACGTCAAACGGAATCTTCAGCCCGGAGCGCATCGACATCGGCACGCAAGTCTTGCTTGCCAATACCCCGCCGACTCCGCCAGGCGGTAACCTGCTCGACCTCGGCTGCGGCTGGGGTCCGATCGCCTTGACCATGGCGCTCGAATCGCCGCACGCGACGATCTGGGCCGTCGACATCAACGAGCGGGCGCTCGAACTGGTGCGACGGAATTCTGAGGCTCTCGGCATCACTAACATCAACGCCGTTCGGCCCTCGGATGTTCCCACAGACATCGGATTCATGACAATCAGATCTAACCCGCCGATCCGTGTGGGCAAGAGCGAGTTACACGCCATGCTTCGGCACTGGCTGCCGCGCCTGGTTCCAGACTCGGACGCGTGGCTCGTCGTGCAACGCAACCTCGGCTCCGACTCCCTTCAGCGTTGGCTCGAGGGCACGCTGCCTGCCGAGTTCGCCGTCACACGTGCTGCGACCAACAAGGGCTACCGGGTGCTGCGGGTTCGGCACCGCTAGCCGGACCGACCGGCGTTGTCAGTAGGACAGATCGCCCTCGAAGACAAGCTCGGCCGGGCCGCTGAGCGAGACGTGCTCGCCGTCCTCGGCCGCCCACATCCGCACCCCGAGAGTTCCACCCGGCACCTCGACGCGCCACTGGTTCGGCGCACCCGGCCCGGCCCAGTGTCTCGTGGCCAGGGCGGCGGCCGCCGCTCCTGTCCCGCAAGAGAGCGTCTCTCCGCTTCCCCGTTCGTGCACCCGCATGCGGATGCGGCCAATGCCGTCCTTGACGAGCGGTTCGAGCGGGACGACGAACTCGACGTTCGCCCCGTGCGGGGCCTCTGGCTCGAGAACAGGGATGAACGTGAGATCGGCGCTGTCCAGTTCGTCGTCGCTCGAC
>JAUZFY010000246.1 GCA_030840185.1 Microbacteriaceae bacterium
GCCGTCGCGATCGCGCACTCGAAGGCCCTCGATGCCGGCACTGTGCCGTTCAAACTTCGGCTGCAGTTCGCCGTCCTGGACCGGCTCGTGCTCTCAAAGATCCGGGCGGCCATGGGAGGCAACGTCAAGTTTGCAGTCTCCGGTTCCGCCCCCCTCGGACTTCGACTCGGCCACTTCTACCGCAGCCTCGGCATTACCATCCTGGAAGGGTACGGACTCACCGAGACAACCGCGCCCATTTCGGTCAACATTCCCTCGAACTTCCAGATCGGAAAGGTCGGCCCGCCGCTGCCGGGCGTGTCGGTGCGCATCGCCGACGACGGGGAGATCCAGGCCAAGGGCGTCAACGTCTTCGCCGGCTACTGGAAGAATCCCGAGGAGACCGCGAGGGTCTTCGACGGCGACTGGTTCAAGACCGGCGACCTCGGTGAATTCGATGAGCACGGCTTCCTGACGATAACCGGTCGCAAGAAGGAGATCATCGTCACGGCCGGCGGGAAGAATGTTGCCCCCGCCCAGCTGGAGGATCCGATTCGGGCTAACCCCATCATCGACCAGGTGATCGTTGTCGGCGAGCAGAGACCGTATATCTCCGCGCTTATCACCCTCGACCGCGAGATGCTTCCGGTGTGGCTCACGCACAACGGCGAGACCGGCGGCATGTCCATCGAGGATGCGGCGAAGAATGCGAAGGTGCTTGCCGAGATTCAGCGAGCGGTGGACGCGGCCAATTCGACGGTCTCCCGTGCCGAGTCGATCCGCAGGTTTGTGATCCTGCCGAACGAACTGACCGAGGCGAGCGGGCACCTCACGCCGAAACTCAGCATCAAGCGCAACGTCATCGTGCAGGATTTCTCCGACGCCATCGACGACATGTACGCGACCTCACCGGCGACCGAGGGAATCACACTGTAGCGACGCGCGTCGATCGGCTAAAACCAGGACGATTCCCGGATCGCACGCATCGCCTCGCGCCGAAGATCCTTCTCGAGCCCCTCGATGTAGAGCTTGCCATCGAGGTGGTCAGTTTCGTGCTGCAGTGCTTGCGCCATGACGCCGTCGCCGCTGAGCTCGATCGGATTTCCCTCAAGGTCGACCCCGGTGACTCGTGCGAACGGATAACGCAACCTCTCGAAGTAGAACCCGGGCACCGACAGGCACCCCTCGTCGACGAGATCCGGTTCGCCAGACACCTCGACGAGCACCGGGTTGATGATGTATCCGATCTTGCCGTCGATGTTGTAGCTGAAGGCTCGTTGGTTGACCCCGATCTGCGGCGCAGCGACCCCCGCCCGGCCGGGCACTTTTACGGTGTCGATGAGGTCCTCGATCAGACCGGTCACGTCATCCGCGGGTGTGATCGGGTCGGATACGGTCTTCAGCACGGGATCGCCGAAAATCCGGATCTGTCGCTCGGTCATACTTTCGTGCTCACTTTCTGTGCGATCTGGTCAAGCTTGGACTCCGCGTCTAGCAGAGCATTCTCCACGATCTCCGTCGCGGACGGGTGCGGCCAATACATCGACCTTGCGAGGCCGCGGACGGACAGGCCGAGGCTCGCTGCCATAACCAGAGGTTGGATGAGCGTGCTGGCTTCGGGTCCGATCACATGGGCGCCGAGAAGGCGGCCGGTGTCGGGATCGATGACAAGTTTGCAGAAGCTCGAGGTGTCTTCGAGCGCCCAGCCCCACGCGGTCGTGGAGTAGTCGCGAGTGATCACAACGGCCCCGGGCGCGTCCCGCTCGGTAAGACCGAAATGAGCGACCTGCGGCCGGCTGAAGATCGCCGCGGGCACGGGACCGGGCGCACCGCCGACGGGGTTCTCGGGATTGAGCAGATTGTGCTGAACCACCCGCGCCTCGTGGTTGGCAACGTGTTTGAGCTGCCAGGCCGACGACACGTCACCGAGCGCGAAGATGCCCTCGACTGGGGCGCCGTCAGAGAGAACACGCTGCTCGTCGTCGACGGCGATACGCCCATCTGGATGCAGATCGATACCGAGTGAGCCGAGACCGAGCACATCCGTGTTGGAGACACGCCCGACCGCCACAAGCACGGCGGAGACGACGATCGTTTCGCCGGTGTCGAGCCGCACCGTGAGCGCCTCCGCTCGGTCGATGGAGCGCACTTTCGCCCCGGTGACGACCGCCCATTGGGTCGCGGCCCTGGCAGTGAACGCTGCTGCAACGTCCGCATCGAGCCCGTCGAGCAATCGGGGGGCCCTCGCGACCTGGGTAACCCGTACCCCCATGGCGGAGAACACGTGCGCGAATTCGACGGCAACAGCCCCGCCGCCAAGGATGACGAGAGACTTTGGCAGTTCTGCGATGCGCATGATCGACGTGGAGTCGTGGAGGTCGGGACCCGGCTCAATGTCGACGTCGAGCTCACGCGGCCGCGATCCGGCGGCGATGACAACCCGATGGCCGTGGACGCGCAGACCGCTCGTACTCACGAGCTCGTGCAAACTCTCGAACCGGAAGCTCTCTCGGAACACGGTCACGTTCGGGATCTTCTCGTCGCGGTTGCGGAAACCCGCTTCGCTCACCCGATCGGTTCGCCCGAAGACGCGGTGCCGGATCGCCGACCAGTCGACCACCGCGTCCGGGATGGTGGCGCCGAGCGGCGCCGCATCCGCCGCGTCGGCCGTGACATCGGCCACATGGACCAACATCTTCGTCGGGATGCAACCGGCGTTGAGGCAGGTGCCGCCGAAGTGTTCCCCGTCGTCGATGAGGGCGATCGACAGGTGCGAGAATTCGCGGTTGATGATCGAGTTTCCCGATCCCCCGCCAACGATGACCAGGTCAAAGACGAGTGGCTCCGCCGAGCCGTCGCGCTCAGGCACCCTGACGAACGGGAAGGCCGTCGGTCACGAGGGCCGCGAGCTCCGTAGCGGACGCCCGGGTCAACGGCTTGAGGTCCTTGTAGTTGATGACCGAACCGGCTGCGAGCTGCGGGTCATAGGGAATCCGCACGATCTCGCGCACCCGGGACTTGAAGTGGGCTTCGATCTCCTCGAGCTTCACGAGGTTGGTGCCTTGCGTGGCCGTGTTGAGAGCGACAACCGCATTCTTCACGAGGTCCTGGTAGCCGTTGGCCTCGAGCCAGGTAAGAGTCTCGGACGCCAGTCTTGCCTCATCGACACTTCCGCCGGAGACGATCACGACCGCATCGGCGCGCTGGAGGGTCGCCCGCATGACCGAGTGCACAATTCCGGTGCCGCAATCGGTGAGCACGATCGAGTAGAAGCGGGCGGCAAGATCTGCGACAACGTTGTAGTCGTTCTCGTCAAATGCCTCCGAGAGCAGCGGGTCGGTGTCGGAGGCGAGGATGTCGAGCCGCGTCTCATCCCGGGACACCATTGCCGTGAAGTCGTTGAAGCTGTTGATTGTCGGAGCGAGGGTGACGAGGTCGCGCACCGTCGACCGTGTCTGCTTGTTGACCCGCTCGGACAGCGTCCCGCGGTCCGGGTTGGCGTCGATCGCGATGATTCGATCCTCCCGAATCTCGGACAGCGCCATCCCGAGTAGTGCGGTGATAGTCGTCTTGCCGACTCCCCCCTTGCGGGTGAGCACCGGAACGAAACGGGCGCCGCCCTCGAACTTCTTGTCCACCCGAGCCTCGAGCGCCTTCCGAGCCCGCACCTTCGGGGAATCCCCCAGGTTCACGAGGTGCAGGGTGAGCCAATAGAGGAGGGCGTTCCAGCCGCCCTCCGGCCTACTCCGGGTGTTTCTCTTACGCTCGATCAGCCGATCCGCCGTGAGCATGTTGGCCGCTTCCGGCCCCGCAGCAATGTCCCCGCGCATCCGGTCCCTGCGGCTGAGTGCGCGACCGTCGTTGGTCGGCAGTTCCGGGATGTGCTGCGCTTGCGGCTTGGGAACCGGCACGACCTCCGGCGCAGAAACCGGAATCGAGGTGGTTGTCGGCTGAATGACCTCGACCTGGCCCGGGTCTACGGGAACCTCAACGATCGCCACGGCGAGCTCGTCCTCCGGCGCCGCGTGAATGGTGGTCGGAAGGCTCACCTCGATCGTGAGGCTCTCCGGCAGTTTCGCGGCGAGGTTGTCGACGGTACCTTCGGGGAGGTCGGAGTCGGGGTTCGAGTCTCGCTCACCCAATTCCCTGCTGGTTGCCATGACTTGCGACGCCTTCCGTTGAATGGGAACCCTACAGTTTACCCCGAGGGCTCCATTGCCCTCCCCTTGGGGAGAGCGTACGACAGATCAGCCCGTTCGCACCTCGAGAAGCAGATCACCGGCATCCACCTGTTGGGTGCGGGGAATCGCCACCCGTGTGACGGTGCCACCGACTGGCACCGTGATGGCAGCCTCCATCTTCATCGCCTCGATCGATGCGACACTCTGGCCCGCGACGACCGTGTCGCCCTCGGCGACCTGCATCGTCACGACCCCGGAGAACGGAGCGGCAACCTGACCCGGCTTGGTCGGGTCAG